>JBDSZO010000058.1:0-10375 GCA_039925105.1 Terrimesophilobacter sp.
GTTCCCCAACGCGTGCACGGTCAAAAAGATTTCACCAGGGGAAGGTTCCTCCGCAGACAAGGGTTCAACCGTCAAGGTGACAACGCAGTGCATCTTTAACGGCTAGCGCGCGGCAAGCTCCTCAGCGACTAGGAACGCCAGTTCCAGCGACTGCATGTGGTTGAGCCGCGGGTCGCACAGCGACTCGTAGCGGGTGGCGAGGGTTGCCTCGTCGATGTGCTCTGAGCCGCCAAGACATTCTGTGACGTCGTCGCCGGTGAGTTCGATGTGGATTCCACCTGGGAAGGTCCCTACCGCACGGTGGGCCTCAAAAAATCCCTTGACCTCATCGACAACATCATCGAAGCGCCGGGTCTTGTATCCGGTCGGTGTTGTGAGCCCATTGCCGTGCATCGGGTCGCTGACCCACAGTGGTGTCGCATCGGAGTTCTTCACAGCCTCGAGAAGTGGTGGCAGCACGTCCCGAATTCTGGATGCACCCATCCTGGTAATGAAGGTGAGGCGACCGGGTTCACGCTGCGGGTCGAGCTTCTCAATCAGTTCCAGAAGGTCTTCAGGGGTTGCCGACGGGCCGACCTTCACACCGAGTGGGTTGCGCACGCGAGACAAAAAGTCGACGTGGGCTCCATCGAGCTGTCGGGTCCGTTCACCAATCCAAATGAAGTGCGCGGAGGTGTCGTACGGTGTCCCTGTGCGCGAGTCGATGCGCGTCAACGGGCGCTCGTAGTCCATCAAGAGACCCTCGTGGGAGGTGTAGAACTCTGTGCGCTTCAACGCCTCGAAGTCGGCCCCGCAGGCCATCATGAACTTGATGGCGCTGTCAATTGCGCGCGCCATCTGCTCGTAGCGCACATTTGCAGGGTTCCTGGCGAAACCCTGATTCCAGCTGTGCACCTGGCGCAGGTCAGCGAAACCGCCCTGCGTGAACGCCCGGATCAGGTTCAGCGTGCTCGCCGCGGTGTGGTAGCCCTTGACGAGTCTGGCCGGATTCGCGGCACGAGATTCCGGGGTGAAGTCGTAGCCGTTGACGATATCACCGCGGTAGGCGGGCAACGTGATATCACCGCGAGTCTCGGTGTCGCTCGAGCGCGGCTTGGCGAACTGGCCGGCCATCCTGCCCATTTTGACTACCGGCATTGACGCACCGTAGGTGAGCACGATTGCCATTTGGAGGATCGTCTTGACGCGGTCACGAATCTGGTCTGCTGTCGCCGCCGCAAACGTTTCGGCACAGTCGCCGCCCTGAAGAAGGAACGCCTCACCACGCGCGGCACTGGCCAGCCGCGAGCGCAGAATGTCGACCTCGCCAGCAAATACGAGCGGCGGCAGTGTTGCCAGTTCGGCCGAGGCGGCACCCACCGCCTCCGCTGACGGCCAGGTCGGTTGCTGGGCGATGGGCAGAGTCCGCCAATAGTCGAGTCCGCTGACGACGGCGGGATCAGCAACAACGACGGGTTCAGACGGGTCGACCACGTGGCCTCCTTGCAGCGCTCAGGGGAAATATTTGGGATGCTGCAACACCGCAGCGCAAGGCACGTTACGCGACCTCGAGACTTCCAGCCTACCGGCAGCCCACCACGGCAACGGCACCCTAGTCGGTCTTGGCGTGCGACCGATCCTTCACCGTTGTTGCGTAAACATCGACGTACTCCTGGTGGCTGAGGTGGCTCAACTCGTACATGATCTCGTCGGTGATGGAGCGAAGAATGAAGCGATCGCTTTCCAGGCCGGCGAAGCGGGAAAACTCCAGCGGCGCGCCAATGACAACACCAATGCGACGGACTTTGGGCAGTCGCTTGCCAATCGGCATGACCTTTTCTGTGTCGATCATTGCGACAGGCACAACCGGAACTTCACCCTCGAGCACCATGCGTGCAACACCGGTGCGTCCCCGGTACAGCTTGCCGTCTGGGCTCCTGGTTCTTTCCGGATAGATACCGAGCACGTCGCCTTTGTGAAGCACGCCGAGGCCGGTGCGCAGGGATGCCTCAGATGCTTTTCCCCCTGAGCGGTCGATCGGCAGCATTCAGGCGGCCTTCAGAAAATTCTTGATTGCCCAGCCTTTGATGCCCCGGGTCGTGTAGTAGTCGCTTTTGGCAAGGAAGGTGACGCGACGGTCAACCACAAGGGGAAGGAATACCGAGTCGATGAAGGAGAGGTGATTGCTGGCCAGAATTACCGGACCGGTACGCGGGATGTTCTCGGCACCGGTGACCCACGGACGAAAAGCGGTACGCAGAATCGGCCCAACAATCAGGTTCTTCATGAACCAGTAGAACATCGTTGCCCTTCCGTAACTTCTTAGAGAACACAGCCTACCCGCGTCGGGACATCCCAACCCTTCAAACGGCTTACCTACCCGGTCAGCTCGGCCGGCGCCGGTCTCCCAGCACGACCAGATAGAGTGTTGGGACATATCTGACCGGTGTCAAAGGAGTTGCCGTGGACCACTACGACATGCCCGCCATCGTTGCCGCAGACCCAAATGCGAATGCAACTGACCTGCTAATGGATCGGGTAAATGCCACCCCGGACCTCAACCTATTTGCGCTCCCAACGCCCGAGGGCGGCTGGCAGGATGTGACGGCACAGGAATTTCTGGATCAGGTGCGAGCACTGGCGAAGGGGTTTATCGCCGCAGGCATCGAGCCGGGCGACAAGATTGCCCTCATGTGCAAAACGCGGTACGAGTGGACCCTCATCGATTTCGCAATCTGGTTTTCTGGGGCAGTCATGGTCCCGATCTACGAGACCTCCTCCCCTGCCCAGCTCCTGTGGAATCTGGGCGACTCGGGCACCGTTGCGATGATCACCGAGACCCCCGACCACTTTTCGCGCTTCGACGAGACCCATGCTGAGCTTCCGCTCATCCGCAACGTATGGAAGATCGATCTTGGCGACATTGCCAAACTGCAGGCATCCGGCACCTCGGTTACGGACGAGGAGGTCGAGCGTCGCCGCAATCTTGCCAAGGGCGCTGATCTGGCGACCCTGATCTATACCGCTGGCACCACCGGAAGGCCGAAGGGGTGCATGCTCACACACTCCAACTTCGTTGAACTGACCCGCAACGCACGCGGTGCAATTCCCGAAGTTGTCAACGAAGCGTCCACAACACTGCTGTTCATCACCCTCGCGCACATTTTCGCGCGGTTCATCTCGGTCTTGTGCATTGTCGGCGGCGTGAAGGTCGGCCACCAACCGGACACCAAGCAGTTGCTACCCGCGATGGGGTCATTTCGACCCACCTTCCTCCTTGCCGTTCCACGGGTGTTCGAGAAGG
The DNA here is from genome assembly GCA_039925105.1 of Terrimesophilobacter sp. Taxonomy (GTDB): domain Bacteria; phylum Actinomycetota; class Actinomycetes; order Actinomycetales; family Microbacteriaceae; genus Terrimesophilobacter. The sequence goes on from JBDSZO010000058.1 coordinate 3,284, forward strand.
TGTACAACTCTTCGGAGCAGAAGGCAGAGGCCGGCGGAAAGGGCAAGATTTTCCGCAAGGCCGCGGCTGTTGCGGTAGCCCACTCCAAAGCGTTGGATGCCGGAAAAGTCCCGCTTGGGCTCGCGCTGCAGTTCGCCCTGTTTGACCGACTGGTGCTCAGCAAGATCCGCGCCGCTCTTGGAGGCAATGTCAAGTACGCGGTCTCCGGTTCCGCGCCTCTGGGGCTGTTCCTTGGACATTTTTATCGGAGTCTGGGGTTGACCATCCTCGAGGGGTACGGTCTGACCGAAACCACCGCGCCGATCACCGTCAACATTCCGTCAGACTTCAAGATTGGTAAGGTCGGGCCACCGCTGCCAGGATGCTCAGTGCGCCTCGCCGCAGACGGTGAGATTCAAGCCAAGGGTGTCAACATCTTTGACGGCTACTGGAACAATCCGGAAGCGACCGCCGCCACGTTCGACGACGGCTGGTTCAAAACCGGGGACGTAGGAACCATTGATGAGAACGGGTACTTGCAGATCACAGGCCGGATCAAGGAGATGATTGTCACCGCGGGTGGCAAGAACGTCTCCCCTGCGGTGCTGGAGGACCCGATCCGGGCGAACCCGATCATTGGGCAGGTCGTCGTCGTCGGCGACCAGAAACCTTTCATCGCCGCGCTCGTCACCCTCGACGAAGAGATGCTGCCGGTGTGGCTGAACAACAACTCGGAGGCGGTAGACATGCCCCTTGACGAGGCCGCGAAGCATCCGAAGGTTCTGGCCGAGATCCAGCGAGCCATCGACGCGGCAAATGCAACGGTGTCCCGCGCGGAATCGATCAGGAAGTTTGTGATCCTGCCGCACGACCTCACCGAGGCGAGCGGTCACCTTACGCCGAAGCTCAGCATCAAACGGAACGTGATCCTGAAAGATTTCGCCGACAGGATCGACTCGCTTTATGACGGCTCTCCGGAGACTCAGGGGCTCTCAATCAACCACTGATTGCCAGCAGCCGGGTCGGCAATTGTTGAGGCGGCTAGAACCAGTCTGAGTTTCGGATGAGACTCATCGCCTCACGCTTGTGGTCTTTCTCAAGCCCTTCGATGAACAGTTTTCCATCGAGATGGTCGGTTTCGTGTTGCAGTGCCTGTGCGAGCAACCCGGTGCCGGCAAGCTCGAGTGCGTCGCCGGAAAGGTCGACGCCTGTTACGCGGGCGTAGGGATATCGCATCCGTAGAAAGTAAAAGCCGGGAACGGAGAGACATCCTTCGTCCACCATTTCCGGCTCACCAGACACTTCGACGAGTACCGGATTGATGATGTAGCCGATTTCACCATCAATGTTGTAGCTGAACGCGCGCTGGTTAACGCCGATCTGCGGCGCAGCAACCCCCGCGCGCCCAGGCACTTTCACCGTGTCGAGGAGATCCTCGATGAGCCGGGCGGCACCATCATCGTCGGCAAGAATTTTCTCGGACACGGTTCTTAGGACCGGGTCGCCGAAAACCCGAATGGGGCGTACTGTCATCGCTCGCGTGCCTCCTGCGCGCCTCAGCCGTCTCGACGCGCCGGCAAGCCGTCCATGACGGTAGCCGCCAGTTCCCTTGCGCTTGCGCGAGTCAGAGGACGCAGTTGGCTGTAGTCGATGGCGGAGCCTGCCGCCAGCTGGGCATCGTAGGGCAGTCGGACGACCTCGCGCACCCTCGACTTGAAGTGCGCTTCGATTTCGTCAATCTTCACCAGGTTGGTCGCGTGCGTCGCCGTATTGAGTGCGACAACCGCGTTGCGAACAAGTTCGCCGTAACCGTTCGCTTCGAGCCAGGTGAGAGTTTCCGAAGCAAGCCTGGCCTCGTCAACACTTCCGCCGGATACGATGACGATGGAGTCGGCGCGCCTCAGCGTCGCCCTCATCACCGAGTGCACGATTCCGGTACCGCAGTCGGTGAGCACAATCGAGTAGAAGCGTGCGGAGAGGTCAGCGACAACGTTGTAGTCGTCTTCATCGAATGCCTCCGACAGCAACGGATCGGTGTCTGAAGCGAGAATGTCCAGGCGCGTCTCGTCCCGCGAAATCAGATTGGCGAAGTCGCTAAACGACGTGATCGACGCCGCTTTAGTGACAACATCCCGCACTGTCGACCTGGTCTGCTTGCTGATGCGTTCAGCGAGGGTTCCGCGGTCCGGGTTTGCGTCGATTCCGATGACACGGTCTTCCCGAACGTCGGCGAGTGCCATGCCGAGCAACGCCGTCACCGTTGTCTTGCCAACGCCACCTTTGCGCGTAAGAACCGGGACGAAACGGGCACCACCGACAAAGGCCTTCCCAATACGCGCATCGACCTCTTTGCGGGCGCGAACCTTCCGAGAGTCGCCAAGGTTCAGCAGGTGCAACGTGATCCCGTACACGAAGCCTGGCCACGCGCCCTCAGGCCGCTGACGCTTTCTGCCATGCGTATCGATGAGCCGCTCCGCGGTGAGCATCGCTGCCGGTTCAGGACCGGGCAGGATCTCTCCGCGCAGCCGATCACGGCGACTGTAGGTGTGGTGATCGTCCGGGGAACTCTGCGAGTCATTTTCGTTTAAATCACTCGCGATCGTCAGGACCGGGTCGAGTGAGATCGAGGTCCGCGTGGACTGGCTATCGAGAACAAAACCTGGATCGACCCGGGAGTCTCCGATCGCCACAGCCCGTTCGTCTTCCGGTGCCTCATGCACCTGCTCCGGCAGGTTCACCTCAATGCGAAGGCGTTCTGGCGCGTCAGCGGCGACGTCGTCCTGCGTGCGCTCGTCCTGCGTGTGGTCGTCCTGCGTGCGCTCGTCCTGCACGCCGGATTCGCCAGGTGAGAAACCTTCGCCGGCGTCACCAGATTCGTGAGGATCGACAAACCCACCTGTCGCATTCACCTCATCCGAAGACGGGTCGGCCACGGAATCACCGAGAAGCTCGGCAGAGTCGCCGTCATCCCTGGTCTTCGTTGCCACGTCTGGCCCTTTCTCATTGGACGACTTAGCTTACAACGGCTCGAATTCCGCGTCAGCCCGCATCAACAACCACAACCAGATCTCCAGCATCAACCTGCTGAGTCGCCTCGACGGCGAGACGGGAGACTGTCCCAGCGATCGGAGAAGTGATCGCCGCCTCCATTTTCATGGCTTCAATGGACGCAACAATCTGGCCGGCGTCAACGGTATCGCCAACGGCGACCTTCACCGTGACAACTCCAGAGAACGGTGCGGCGATGTGGCCAGGAGCGGTGGTGTCAGCCTTTTCTGCCGCTTTAGAGTCCACCGAAATGGTGCGGTCCCTGACAAACACCGGGCGCAACTGCCCGTTGATCACCGTCATGACCGTCCGCATGCCCTTCTCGTCAGCCTCGCCGATCGCTTCCAGTCCAACGATCAGGTTCACCCCGGTGCCGATAGACACGACGTGTTCCGCGCCAGGGCGAAGGCCATACAGGTAGTCAGTGGTGTCCATGACCGACACGTCGCCGTACAGCTCCCGCGTTTGCTTGAAGATTTCTGTCGGGGCCGGAAAGAGCAGGCGGTTGAGCGTTGCACGACGCGTCATCGAGTCTCTTTCGAGCGCCGCCACATCGTCAGGGTCGAGCTCCGGAATCGTGATAGCCACAGTGCGCCCTGCCAGGACTTTGGTACGGAACGGCTCGGGCCACCCGCCGGGCAGGTCTCCGAGTTCGCCAGCCATGAACGCGATCACTGAGTCTGGAATATCAAACCGAGACGGATCGCTTTCGAACTCGTCCGGGTCGGCGTCGGCCGCAACGAGCGCAAGCGCAAGGTCGCCAACCACCTTCGACGAGGGCGTCACCTTCGGTGGCCGCCCCAGAATCCGGTTTGCGGCGGCATACATGTCTTCAATCTTTTCGAACTGGTCGCCAAGGCCGAGCGCAACCGCCTGGGTGCGCAGGTTCGAGAGCTGGCCGCCAGGGATCTCGTGGTGGTACACGCGACCGGTTGGACCGGGAAGCGACGACTCGAACGGGTGGTAAACGTGTCGGACGGCTTCCCAGTACGGCTCAAGATCGCTGACCGCCTGCAGCGAGAGTCCGGTATCGCGTTCGGTATTTGCCAGGGCAGCGACCAGCGCGGACGCCGACGGCTGGCTCGTTGTCCCCGCCATCGGCGCGCTGGCGACATCAACCGCGTCTGCCCCCGCCTGGCTTGCTGCCAGCAGAGTCGCCAGCTGGCCTCCTGCGGTGTCGTGCGTGTGAACATGAACGGGAAGGTCAAAGCGTTCTTTGAGCGCCGCAACGAGCGTCCCAGCGGCGCTGGCACGCAAAAGTCCTGCCATGTCCTTGATGGCGAGGATGTGCGCGCCCGCGTCGACAATCTGCTCAGCAAGCCGAAGGTAATAGTCGAGCGTGTACAGGTCTTCTGCCGGGTCAAGCAGATTCCCGGTGTAGCACAGCGCAACCTCAGCAACAGTCGTGCCGGTATTCAGCACTGAGTCGATCGCGGGGCGCATCTGGTCGACATCGTTTAACGCGTCGAAAATTCGAAAGATGTCAACGCCGCTTGCCGCTGCCTCACGCACGAAGGCATCCGTCACGGTGGTCGGGTACGGGGTGTACCCGACGGTGTTCCTGCCGCGTAGCAGCATCTGCACTGCAATGTTCGGCAACGCCTCACGAACGGACACCAGCCGCTCCCACGGATCTTCACCGAGGAATCGCAGCGCAACATCGTAGGTCGCACCACCCCACGCCTCAACCGAGAGAAGCTGCGGTGTCATACGGGCAACGTACGGGGCAACGGTGACCAGGTCTTTTGTGCGAACGCGGGTGGCCAGCAGCGACTGGTGAGCATCGCGGAAAGTCGTCTCTGTGACCGCAAGCGCCGTTTGGTTTTTCAGCGCTTCAGAAAATGCGACCGGTCCGAGCTGAAGAAGTCGTTGGCGGGATCCAGGCGGCGCAGGGGCATCCAGGTCGATGACGGGCAACTTGAGTGCCGGGTTGATGAGCGACTCGCCAAGCCCATTCGGATGGTTGACCGTGACATCGGCAAGCCAGTTCAGAATCTTCGTTCCGCGGTCTTTCGATCCGCGCGCGGTGAGCAGTTCTGGACGCTCCTCGATGAACGACGTGCTGATGTCCCCCGCAGCGAACGATTCGTCGTCAAGGAGTGCCTGCAGGAACGGGATGTTGGTGGCAACACCACGGATCCGGAACTCGGCAAGTCCACGCTTCGCTCGCTCCACCGCCGCGGCAAAGTCCCGCCCCCGGCAGGTCATCTTGACGAGCATGGAATCGAAGAACGGGCTGATCTGGGTTCCGGGGTCGATGGTCCCACCGTCAAGGCGGATGCCGCCACCACCCGGCGAACGGTAGGTGGTGATCTTGCCGGTGTCCGGGCGGAAATCCTGGGTGGGATCCTCCGTCGTGATCCGGCACTGCAGTGCAGCGCCGTGCAGCGCCAGCTTGTCCTGGGTGAGGCCAAGCTCCTCAAGGGTCTGACCGTAGGCGATGCGCATCTGGGTTTGAACGAGGTCTACGTCTGTCACTTCTTCCGTGACGGTGTGTTCGACCTGAATGCGCGGATTCATCTCGATGAAAACGTGCTTCCCTGCGCGTTCGCCAACGGTGTCGAGCAAGAACTCGACAGTTCCGGCATTCACGTAATTGATCGATTTTGCGAACGTGATGGCATCCCGGTACAGGGCCTGACGGATGTCTTCCGAAAGGTTCGGTGCCGGCGCAATCTCTACGACTTTCTGGTTCCTGCGCTGAACACTGCAATCGCGTTCGAACAGGTGAACGGTGTTTCCTTGCCCATCAGCCAAAATCTGAACTTCGATGTGGCGCGGCCGCAGCACCGCCTGCTCGAGAAACATTGTCGGGTCACCGAACGCGCTGTCCGCCTCGCGCATTGCAGCCTCAAGCGCGCCGCGCAGGTCTTCCGCCTTGTCAACTCTGCGCATCCCGCGTCCGCCACCACCGGCGACAGCCTTGGCGAAGATCGGGTAGCCGATTGTTTCTGCACCGGCAAGAAGTTCGTCGATGTCCTTTGACGCTGGCGTCGAGGCCAGCACCGGAACTCCCGCAGAGATCGCATGCTCCTTCGCGGTGACCTTGTTCCCGGCCATCTCGAGAACCGTCTGACTTGGGCCAATGAAGGTGATGCCTGCCGCCGCAGCCGCCTCGGCGAGCTCAGGGTTCTCCGACAGGAACCCGTACCCGGGGTAGATGGCATCCGCCCCGGAGTCTTTCGCAACGCGAATAATCTCCGCAACGTCAAGATAGGCGCGAACCGGGTGCCCCTCTGTACCGATTAGGTACGCCTCGTCGGCTTTGAGCCGATGCATAGAGTTGCGATCCTCGTACGGGAATACCGCCACCGTCTTCGCGCCGAGCTCGAATGCTGCCCGGAAAGCGCGAATGGCTATCTCTCCACGGTTGGCCACAAGAATCTTGGTAAACACTGCTGTCCTCTCCTGCGAAAATCCAACATTACGGGGGCGCACTGGCTCGACAGCACAAAATTCGGTGCCGGCTCCTGTGAAGATTTAGGTTCTTTCAGACTAGTGAAGGTATCGTCTTTACTCGTGCACGTACTCAGCGTCAGCTCCCTCAAAGGCGGAGTTGGAAAAACTACCGTGACGCTTGGGCTAACCTCGGCGGCATTTGCCAGAGGACTGCGCACGCTCGTAGTCGACCTGGACCCGCAATCGGATGTGTCGACCGGCATGGACATCAGTGTTGTCGGCCACCTGAATATTGCCGACGTGCTGACCTCACCGAAAGAAAAAGTCGTGCGCGCCGCAATTGCGCCCAGCGGCTGGACGCGTGGTCGCCCTGGCAAAATTGACGTGATGATTGGTAGCCCGTCTGCGATCAACTTCGACGGCCCGCACCCGAGCATCCGAGACATTTGGAAGCTTGAAGAGGCGCTCGCCCACGTTGAGGCTGACTATGACCTGGTGCTTGTCGACTCGGCTCCGTCCCTCAACGCACTCACCCGCACCGCGTGGGCCGCCAGCGACCGGGTGACGATCGTCACGGAGCCAGGACTGTTCTCTGTTGCCGCTGCCGACCGGGCGCTTCGAGCTATCGAGGAGATCCGTCGCGGACTCTCCCCCAGGCTCCAACCG
>JBDSZO010000059.1:0-3997 GCA_039925105.1 Terrimesophilobacter sp.
CCACCGCAACCGTGCCCTGGGTGACCGTGCACGCCGGACCGCCACTTCCGCCGAATTATTCGCTCGGGCAGACCCATCACCTGCCGAGCTATGCCGAGACCGGCCAAACTTTTGCCACCGGGTTGGACGACGCAGTCGCGCTCGAATACTGGAATGGCGCAGGGCGCACGTCGGGCGCGGCAACCTTTTTTGTGGGTACACAGCTCATCACCGATTATGCGGTGGTGCGAGACGGAGACTTCGAGGCACGACCAGCGGTGCCCGCTTACGTGCAGTTGGAGGGGGAGGGTCGTTTGCGGGGGAGACTTCGCGCATTCCTTCGTCGGCTGGACGGTGTGATCGCCGCGGATGTATATCTTTCTCGGAATGGGTTCCCGACGACGAAGTCGTGGAGCATCGACATGCTCGTTGATGATCTGGATCAGGCGATGACGCCGAACCGTCGGCGGTTCAGTTATGAGGGGCTGCTAGCCATCGCAGAGGTTCGCGGTGCTGTCGGGTTGAACATGCGCGTGATGGCGCGCAACCAGCGCACTGGCTATGTTGCCGCAGCCCTGTCCAGAGCGCAGGGCGGCACCATCCGTGAAGATGTCGACATCGATGGGAACGTGCGGCTTGAGCCACTCCAGCCATTGTCGGCACATGCGGAGAGAATCGTCGGTGATGGGGCGAGCACGCGCATCACTTTTCTGTACCCGGACAATCCGTTCGAGGCTTCTCGCGAAGACGCGCCAACCCTGCGAGGATAGGCCCATGGCAGAGAATAAGACCCAGCCAACCGACGTGCCGGTTGCCGAGTTCCTTGACGCGATTCCGGAAGCCGCCCGCAGGGAGCAGGGTTACGAGTTGCTGCGCATCTTCACCGAGACGACCGGTGTGGAGCCGGTGATGTGGGGCCCCTCCTTGATCGGGTTCGGCAGCTACCACTATGTGTCGCCGTCGAACCCTCGGTCGAATGGCGAGTGGATGAGGGTCGGATTTTCCCCGAGGAAAGCCGCCATCAGTCTCTACGGACTCAAGGATGTTGCAGCGTCGAAGTCCGTGTTGCCGGGCCTGGGGACTTTCAAAGAAGCGGTGGGTTGCCTGTACGTTAAGCGTCTCAGTGACATTTCCGAGGATGTGCTGCGCGAGTTGATCACGCTCGGCTTCATGCGTGCAGACAGCGCGTAGCCGACCGCGACCGGCCGACATGCGGCGCTAGGCTCACACTATGGCCGTCTCGACCGACACCGTCGATTTCAGTGCACTGCAGATCGCCGACTGGCGGTTGCAGGTTTTCGCCCTGTACGCCCGGGTTCGCGAGTTGAGCTTGGCGGATCCGAGCGCCGCGCACCTGTTTTGGCAGCACGAGCGTGACCGGTTGGTGGCCGAGCATCCTGCAACACCCCTTCTCGCAGAGGATCGGCAGGCGTTCACCGGTCTGCTGGTCGCCGACTATGACCCGGATTGGCGGTTCGAGTGCACCGTCGTCCCACCCGATGAGGCGGTGTCACGGGTTGTGGAAACCGGCACGGACGGCTCGGTGCCGTTCGAGCTTCTTGGCACCGTTGGCGTCGCCGACTTCGGAACCCTTGACGTGTGGCGGCTGACCAGTTACGGCGGTGGACTTTTCTTGCCCATCCGCGATGGTCTCGCCGGCAGGCCCGGCGGCACCTACGGTGGAGGGCGCTACCTTTTGGACACGGTCAAGGGTGCCTACCTCGGCACGGGATCTGCGCAAAACAGCCTGATCATCGACTTTAATTTTGCCTACCAGCCGTCATGCGCCTACGACCCCGCGTGGGCGTGCCCACTCGCACAGGCCGGAAACACGCTTGCCGCGCCGATCCCGGTCGGGGAGTTTTACCAGTCGGCTACGCGGTAATCCTTCAGGAACACGCCGTGCACATCTTCGCCGGCTTCACCGCGCACGATCGGGTCATACACCCTCGCGGCGCCGTCAACGAGGTCCAGTGGGGCATGGAACCCCTCCTCGGCTAAGCGCACTTTCGTGTGGTGCGGGCGCTCGTCGGTGATCCACCCTGTGTCAACAGCGGTCATCAGGATGCCGTCGGTTTCCAGCATCTCGGCTGAGCTTGTGCGGGTGAGCATGTTGAGTGCGGCCTTTGCCATGTTCGTGTGCGGGTGGCCTGGGCCCTTGTATCGGCGCCCGAACTGCCCTTCCATTGCCGACACATTGACGACATATTTTCGGTGGGCTGCGGCCGCCGCCATTGCCGGTCGCAACCGGCTGATCAGCAGGAACGGTGCGGTGGTATTTGCCAACTGCACCTCAAGCATTTCCAGCGGCTCCACCTCGTGAACGTGTTGTGTCCAGCTGTTGACATGCAGTTTGTCGGGGACCAGGCCTCCCGCGTCGATGGCGGTGCCGGCGGCCATCCGCTCGAGAGACGACGATCCTGCGGTCATGGCGAGTTCGGCCAGTTCGCCCGCGGTAACCCCACTCGTGCGAGCGAGCAGCGGGTGCGCGGCGACAGATGCCGCAAGCGCCTGCGGGTGAGCGTCATTCGTGTGACCAAACGTGAGCATGTCAGGCAGTGGGCCATCAGGGAGCGGCTCCAGCTCGGCGGCCGCGAGCGGGGCGTAGGCGCCGGGTGAACGGCGCACCGTCTGCGCCGCATTGTTGATCAGGATATCGAGCGGGCCTGCTTCGGCGACCGAGTCGGCGAATCCCAACACTTGGGCTGGGTCGCGCAGGTCGATGCCGACAACGCGTAGCCGATGCAGCCATTCCGCGGAGTCCGGAAGCGAAGAAAACCGTCGAACGGCGTCCCGGGGAAACCGGGTGGTGATGGTGGTATGGGCACCGTCGCGAAGCAGCCGCAGGGCGATGTGCATGCCAATTTTCGCGCGGCCACCGGTGAGTACTGCGCGCCGACCCGTGAGGTCGGTGCGCGCGTCACGTTTGTCGTGGCTGAACGCGGCGCAATCCGGGCAGAGCTGGTGGTAGAACGCATCCACCCGCGTGTAATGCTGCTTACAGATATAGCAGGCGCGCGACTTCTGCAATTCACCCACCGTGGGGGCAGCGGTTCTGGTCTCCAGCGGGATCCCGCGGGTCTCGTCGTCGATTCGATCCGGGGCGCCCGTCGCGGTGGCCGCAACAACGGCACGATCGGCATCGGCAATGCTGGCCCGTTTCTCCAGGCGACGGTTCTTCTTGACCGCCTTAAACATGCGCGCCGTTGCGCGTCGCACCGCGACGAAGTCGGGATGCTCCTCGTCCAGCTGGTCCATTGTGGCGAGTACGCGAAGCACAGTCTGCAGGTCGTCCGGGTCAAGTGCCACCGGATGATTGTACCGGCCGATAAGTCCGGCCACTAAGACAAGCCGAGCATGATGGCGGCGGTGATAGCCAGCGCCACCCCGCCAAACTGGAACAGCGATAGCTTTTCTTTGAGCACGGCCCAGGCCAAGATCACTGTCGCGAGCGGGTACAGGCTGACCAGAACCGCGACGACCGCGAGGTTGCCGGTGTGCAGGGCAAGAACGAGAAGGATGTTGCCGAAGCCAAGCAGAATCCCCGCAACAACCCCCAACACGATGACTTTGGTAGTTGCAGAACGCATCGTCGGCAGTCGGTCAATGGCCGCCGGTTCTCCCGGCCGGTCGTGATCGAGCCAGGAGATCCGCGCGCGCGTCCGACGAAACGCCAGCAGCGGCAAAAGCAGGATAAGTCCGGTTCCCACATCGAGAAATGCGGGGAACACGCCGGAGGCGGCGGGAGCCTGATCCAGGGCAACGACGGAAAGACCAAGGGTGATGGCGGAAACGAGTGCCAGAATTGCCCCGCGTGCCGTGATCCGCTCCACCGCAGCTCCGGCCGGGATCGAGATCAGCACTGTCGCCGAGAGGCCGATGAAGATTGCAACCCAGGCGACCGCGGAGAGGGCGTGGCCGGTGACGGCGGACACGATGACCGGAATTGAGGTCTGTACGAGGGAGATGAGCGGTGCGAGGAGGCTCATCGGTCCAATCGCGAGAGCCGCATAGAACG
>JBDSZO010000060.1:0-4366 GCA_039925105.1 Terrimesophilobacter sp.
AGGCACCAGAGTTGAACCCTGACTCGCCGGCTGACCTGATCAAATCGCTGCAACGGGCTGGCCTGATGGTGACGTCGACCAGATCGTGGGAGTTGAAAAAACTGGGGCATCCGGTGATTGAACCGCTGCTCGAGTACAAAAAGCTGGCTCGGTTGCTGAGCGCGAACGGTTGGTATTGGCTGGATACGAATGTTCACGCCGGCCGGTTTCGGCCGGACTACGTGGTTGGTGGTGTTGTGACAGGGCGCTGGGCGAGCAAGGGTGGCGGAGGCGCGCTGCAGTTGCCAAAGCAGGTGCGCGGCGCGGTCGTTGCCGACCCCGGTTGGAAGCTTGTCGTGGCAGATGCCTCACAGTTGGAGCCCCGCATCCTGGCGGCGATGTCCGGCGATGCGGCGATGGCACGGGCGGGGCAGGCGAAGGACATGTACGCCGGGATTGTGGCGAGTGGAGCGATCGCAAGCCGGGACCATGCCAAGGTCGCGATGTTGGGCGCGATGTATGGCGCAACGACGGGGGAGAGCGGTCGCCTCATGCCAGCGCTGGCCAAGGCGTACCCTCGAGCGATTGGTCTTGTTGAGGCGGCCGCGCGTACCGGTGAACGCGGTGAGGTTGTGACGACTCGCCTCGGACGCAGCTCGCCACTACCGGGGAAGGGTTGGCGCGAGCTGCAGGCGGCCGCCTACGGCGAGACATCCACGGAGGCTGATGCGAGCCGCGCACGAGGGCAGGCGCGGTCCTGGGGCCGGTTCACGCGCAACTTTGTGGTGCAGGGTTCCGCGGCGGAGTGGGCGCTGTGCTGGATGGCGACGCTCCGCGGGAGTCTTCGTGAGCTTGGTGGCACGGCATGGCTCATGGATGCGCCACATCTGGTGTTCTTTTTGCACGACGAAATTGTGGTGCACTCCCCGGCGGCGATGACGGATGCCGTTGTCGCCGCGGTAGAGACCGCTGCCGCCGAGGCAGGACGTTTGCTGTTTGGTGACACCGACGTCGAGTTCCCGCTCACCATCGCCGTCGTCGACAGCTATGCCGACGCGAAGTAGTGCGGTACTGGGTACGACCGGACGCCGCTCACTTGCTCGCCACCTTCGCCGGGCGTCCGCGCTTTGGCACCTCCGTGCTGAGCGGAAGTGCGGATGCCAGGCCAGCCGCGGCGGCACGCGACAGCCTCGCCTCTGAGTGGTCAAGCCAGCGCACCTCCGCCTCAGCCTGAAAGATCATTGAATCGACAACGAGTGACCGGGCCAATTCTTCCGGTGAATCCGGGTCACCAGAAGCGTTCTTGGCTTTTGTTAGTTCCTGCAGGGCGCGTAGCGTCGCAGTGCGCTGAACCTGAATTGCCGTGGAAATTTCCACGCCAGGCAAGGTGGCAGCGATCGCGAGTTTGATCGCAAGCTCATCCCTGGTCGCTGAAGTGCGCTGAACGGGGGCAGCGAGCCAACCGGCGACCTCAGCACTTCCCTCAGGGGTTATGCGGTAGTAGATCTGGCCAGTGGTGTCCGGATCGGCGATGTCAGCATCGAGTTTCTCCACCAGACCGTCGCGCTCAAGCCGATCCAGTGTGTTGTAAATTTGGCCAACATTCAGTGGCCAGGTCGAACCGGTTCTGCGATCGAACTCGCTGCGCAGTTGGTAGCCGTAGCACGACCCCTGATCGAGGATGGCGAGGAGACTTTGGCGAACAGACATGACGTCCTTTCGGTCAACGGATTCCGGTAAACAATTCCGGGTATGTATCTACGGAGTATAAACATACTGAGTATCTAAAACGTAACTTCGCGCGCGTGTCGGATTTTCCCTTGACCTCACGAAGTCTCAGTCGTAACCTTGGCCGCACCGATTCGGGAGGAATCATGGCAAACCTCGTCGTGCACTTCGAGCTCCACGCATCCGAGCCGAAAGAGCTCATCGATTTTTATGGCCAATTGCTCGGCTGGAACTTCACCCGGTTTGGCGAGATACCGTATTGGGCCATCGATACCGGGGATGGAGCGGTCTCCAACTCAGGCGCGACGCCCGGCCACGGTATCAACGGCGGACTCAGCCAGCGCCTCGGACCTCGACCGGAGGCCGGTGCTCCGGTCAACGGATGCAACATCGTCGTCGGAGTTGCCGATGTCGACGCCACATTCGCGAAGGGCATCGAACTCGGCGGCAGCGAAGCGCTGGCGCCCGCTGACATGCCTGGCGTTGGAAGACTCGCCTACCTCCTTGACCCTGACGGCAACGTATTCGGATTCATTTCCGCCGTACTCTCGGACGGCACGACGGCAATGAGTTGAGTCACACGCTTGTAATTCGGTACCAAAGTCGGTCATAATTCAACTGCAACTAAAAATTGTCACGAACACTACCGTTCCGCCTGGTCGATGGGGAAGTCGCACCAAAGGGAATGGAGAAATCGTGGCTGCTGCACAAGCGCGCGGAGTGCTGTATGTTCACTCCTCGCCGAAAGCACTCTGCCCCCACATCGAGTGGGCTGCTGGCGGGGCGCTTGACCGCGCCGTCAACTTTAACTGGGACGACCAGCCGGTACTCAAAGGCTCCATGCGCGCCGAGTTCTACTGGGAGGGCCCACAAGGCACCGGAGCGCGCCTCGCATCTGCACTGCGCGGCTGGGAACACCTGCGCTTCGAAGTGACAGAGGATCCGACACCCGGCAGCGACGGCGGCCGCTGGCTGCACACTCCAGACCTCGGAATCTTCTTCGCCCAAACCGATACCGCTGGCAACGTCGTCATCCCAGAGGACCGCATCCGATACGCGATGGAGGTCGCAGGCTCAGACGCCTTCGAACTGCACCGCGAACTCCGTCTCGCCCTTGGCCAGGCGTGGGATGACGAACTCGAAGCGTTCCGCCACGCTAGCGACCTCAACCAGGTTGTTTGGTTGCATAAGGTTGGCTAACAGCTGATATGTAGTTGTTTTTGTCAAGTGGGCAGGGTGAAGCGGCCTCGGGGATGATCGTTCCTTCAAGGCCGCTTCTGCTGGTCGGTGGGTGCGTGGAGGCCGAACGTGTCTTTCGACGTTCACGGTCAGGCTGATATGCGCGGGTTGGTTACCGCAGGGCGAAGTGTTCGATGTGGAAGTGGTGCCGCGGGTCTAGAAATCGGGCGTCACACCGGCCGGTTGGTGGTGCTGCTCATAGTTGTCAAGCGGGTCACTTCTCGTGTTCGCCGACATCCACGCCGGGCCGACCAGCGGTCTTAGGGGTTAGTCCCGCATGACTGCCAGGGACCAGCACCAGCCGGCGAGTTCGCGGGCGATAGCGGTGTTGGCTACCACGGGTCGTTTCTTTCGGGCGGTGAATCGTACCCACTGGTGGTGGAGGCGTTCGTTGCCGGCCTGGCCGCGAAGTCTGGCCTGTTCGGGTGCTCTCTCCCACCGGGCATGGAGGATCGATTGTCGGCTGGGACTGTAATCACGGCGGTGCTGCCACGCCGCCTCGACCAGAAGCCGTCTCGCGTGGCTGTTGCCAGTCTTGGTGATACCGCCCTGGATGCGAGACTGCCCGGAAGAATACTCCGAGGGCACCAGGCCGAGGAAAGCGCCGATGGTGTTGCCGGTGAAGCGATCCCAGTCGGTGATCTCCACCGCCAGAGCGAACCCGGTCAGGGTGCCCATCCCGCGCAGGCAGCCGAGCCGGTTCACCATCGGGGTGAACTGCGATGCTGCCGCCATCTGCCCGATCGCCGCATCCAAACGGTCCCGCCTCGCGCTGGTCTGGATCACCGCCTCATAGGAGGCATCGAACGCGGTCGTGAAGGCCAGATCCCCGACCCGGTGGGAACGCAGCCACCGGTCATGTTTCGCACTCCAGGCCGCCCCGTCCGAATAGACGAGCCCATGGCGTAGCAGCAGTTTCGATAGCCGGTGCCGGGCACCCATCAGATCCTGCCGGGTGTCCTCCCGGGAGCGCACCAAATCGCGGGCCGTTTCCTCCTGGATCGAGGGAACCTTCACCGCAACGACCTCGCCCAGCCGCAACAGACGGGCCAAATGCAACGCATCCCGCGCATCCGTTTTCACCCGATCCCCGACCGGGCGTTGCAGCTTCGAGGGTGCCGCCACCACACACTCGATCGATGACGCGGTCAGCAGCCGGAACAGACCGAAGCCCGTCGGCCCGGCCTCATAGACGACCTGCTGCGGGCCGGGCAACGACGACACCCACGCCACGACCTCGGCCAGGTCATACCCGAAACGGTGACGCACAAGCTCGCCGGTGTGATCATCCAGAGCACAGGCAACAATCGTGCGGGCGTGCACATCCAAACCAACAAAACTACGATAAGTAATCAACTGGGGCCTCCACGTTCAACTGTCGGATAGGCCAACCCTCAACGGCTGGTAACCCACGTTTACT
>JBDSZO010000061.1:0-7115 GCA_039925105.1 Terrimesophilobacter sp.
AGGCCATCCTCATTGCGGCCATCGATCTGTCACAAGCACACGACAAGCACATAAGCGAACTCAACGACGTACACGCCGACCGGCGACCCGAACTCTACAACGCAGGCCTGCAATGACCCAGATCAACGTCGCAATCATCCAGCAACCGGCGGCGATGCTCAACCTTGAAGAATCCCTTCTCATTGCCGCCAACTACATAACCAAAGCAGCTGCCGGCGGTGCCAAACTCATCGTTTTCCCCGAGACATGGCTGACCGCTTACCCGGCATGGGTTTTCGGCCTCGCAGGATGGCGCGACACGACCGCGCAGCACTGGCATGCGCGCCTACTCGAACAAAGCCCAGTCTTGGACCACGCCGGCGGAGTCGACGATGGCCTGGCCCCAGTACGTGCCGCTGCCCGCGAGGCTGAGGCGACTGTGGTGCTGGGCCTGAACGAAAGGCCAGCGTACGCGGCCGGATCGATCTACAACTCACTGATAACAATCGGTCCGGACGGGCGCACGCTCAACCTGCACCGAAAGCTTTCACCAACACACACCGAAAGAATTGTCTGGGCCGCCGGAGACGGTGCAGGGCTTCGCGTTGTCAATACTGCTGTAGGGCGAATCGGTGGATTGATCTGCTGGGAACACTTCAACCCCCTCGCCCGTCACGCACTACACGCACAGAATGAGGAACTCCACGTTGCCGCCTGGCCGGACATGCCCGAGAGTCATCTCATCGCCGCCCGCTCGTACGCGCTCGAGGGCCGCTGCTTCGTCATCTCAGCTGGCCAACTCGTTTCCATTAACGACGTACCGGACGAACTCGCCGACGCCTACCAGTCCGGTATCGGCACCCAAGCGTCAAAAAATGGTTGGTTCTTCGAAGGTGGTTCAAGCATCGTAGGGCCAGACGGATCATGGATCGTCAAACCCGTTTTCGGGGAAGCGCGCGTCATCACCGCAACGCTCGATACTACCCGGCGATATGAAGAAGTACTCGACCTTGACGTCGCCGGACACTACGCCAGGCCCGACGTTTTCCAACTCTCCATCGACAGATCCCGCCGCAACACAGGAGTGCACTTCGCAGACACAACCGCACCTCACCAGTGAATCCGACCTAGACGCGGGAATACATTGTGCTGTTGTGCATTAAACGGCGCCGCTCTGGTCAAGTGGAGGTTTGGTTAGGCTTGTTGCTGGTGGGGCTGGTGAATGACATTTCCGAAGAGCCGATGGTGGGATGTGAGCCGACCACGCTGGATGTCAGTGTCGTTCCCGGTTATGCGGCCCGCCGCTTTCAGGCCGACGTCAACGAGCTTTCGGTACATAACGATGACCATGTGCGATTAATGAGATAGACGTGCTTTTCACCGCCGGATCTGTCCAGCTTCAGGCCGGCGGTTTCTACTGGGATTTGTCTGGCGATGGGTTGGGGCCGCACTTGAGGTAAAGGTCTAAGCCCCCACCGTTGTAGCGGTCGGCACCTCCTTCGCCGTGCTCACACATTCCGCCCTCGTCGCCAGCGTTCAAGCCTCCACCGGTTCCGCAGCCACGTCGATTGCCGGGTCTTTGCGTGTCCACCAGTCAGCGTCGTCTTCCCGCACTTGACCAATGGCAGCCCCGCGGACCGCCGAGGGCAGGTCAGTCCAGCCAGTCGCGCCGCCCGCAAGCTGGCGTGCTCGATTGATCCGCAGACTCTTTAAGCCAGTAGCGGCCAGGTCGGTGCGCGACAGGACGAAGAATTCCCACTGAAAGATATCGAGTTGATGGTATTTCTTGCGTTCGGTCTGGGATTGCGCACAAAACACGTAGACCATGGCTTGAATCTCTTACCGAGAGGGTCTTCACCGCTGCCTGGCGCACGTGGGGGATAGCGCGTGCCTTGCAGGCTGGTTAACTGCAGCGTGCGGACCTTCTTTTGGTCCCACGATTGGAGGTAGGCCGAAGACTTGACCTCGATCGTGATGTCGCCAAATTTAAGATCTTACGAGCCCCATTCCACGCGTTTTAGGTTTTCGATGCCCAACGCCTTGCCAACCATGAATTCAGCGAGGAATCCGCGCGCGTTGCTAATCCGGAGGTCCCCCAAAGCAAATTGCCAGAAGCCTCGGACGGTAGTGGCGTGATGCCCCATCCCGGTGAACTCCTCCTCACCCGTGAGCTCAGCGAAAGTGGGTGGAACCAGCCAGCTAATCTCCTCTGTCATGAACGGAGCATACATTCGGCCGACAGATAACAGATTGGCTTCCCGTGCGGTTGGGGAGGCCACGATACTGGTTCGTACTGGTCGCGTACGTGCACTCGATCTGCCCACAACTGGGAACGCCGTACATGGCCAAGCTCAATTGAGATTAGCCTAGAACGTTGAATTACGGGAGTTTCTGGGGAGCTCCCGCACAGACGAAGGCATCGAATCTGGGTTCATATCCCACCGGTACCGCCATTGAAGTCAGCGGCAGTGTTGCGGCCACCTGTCGGTACTACGGCATCAGCCGGCATCCACCAGGTGATTAGTTGCGCCCCTCAAGCGCGGCGAGCGCGCGGTCAATCGGGAATGCGTGAAGCTTGTGGCCGTCGCGGCCCGTCACAGTGTCGGCCTGGCATAGTGCGTTGAGGGCTGCCTCGGTTGACGCCTCGACGACAGCGTCGAAGACGTCGTCAAATGGTGAACCGTGTGTCCAAAACTGCCCCTCAATCATGACGTTGATGGGGATGGTGCCGGATTCCGCATGTCGGGGGACTGTCTGCGCGGTCGAGAATGCCATGAAGATTTCGCCGGAGCCATCGTTGCCGACGCTGCCGGTGAGCCCCAGTCCGATGTCGACGCGACGGGCCAGTCTTCTTAGCTGTTTCGGGTGCAGCGGGAGGTCGGTGGCGACGACGGCAATGCACGAGCCTTCCTTGTGGCGCACCGGCATGTCATCGGTGAAGTGGCGTCCCAGGGGGACGCCGCCGATCTGCAGCTGGTGTCGGCTGCCGTAATTCGTGTTAAGCAATACACCTATGGTGTACTGCTTTCCGCCAACCACTACAACACGTGACGCGGTTCCAATTCCACCCTTGTAGTCGAATAACTGCATCCCGGTGCCGGCCCCGACCGTGCCTTCTCCGACCGCCCCTCCCGTCGCAGCGTCTAAAGCCGCAGTGACGTCCTCCGTGGACACAACGAACGAGCGGTTGTCGTTGAGGAATCCGTCATCGCATTCGCCCACCACGGGCATCAACACGTCGTCATCTCCGACGGCGGAGTCCAGGTCAGACATGTACCGCACAACCGCGTCGTAAGACACTCCGACGCTTGCCGTGTCGCACAGAACAATAGGAGATCCGAGCAACCCCCACTCGTCCATCACGATGTCGCCGGTGAGGATTCCGTACCCGTTGAAAACACTCGTCGCAGCGTACACGCGGTCGCGGAAGGGGTTGCCTGCGTGTGGCCAGATTGCCGTGATGCCGGTGCGGGTGACCGGCTCGTCGCCGCTGGGCTCGCCGCGCCAGACCGTCTGGTGGCCGACCCGAACGCCGGGCACGTCGGTGATCGCGTTGAACGTACCGGTAGGGATGATCCCGCAAGGAAATCCAAGCTCGCGTGCTCGGCCTCGTCCTGCAGGCGGTTTGCTGGCCATTCTGCGTTCCTCCTCCGCTTCGCGGTGTGGTCGTCCTTTGGGTACTGCGGTTGGGGTGTGCCCCGCGGTGGCTGCTCCTAAGCCTGGAGGTACGCGCTCGGCGCACGGCCTCGCAACGGGTCAGTCGATTCGAGCGCAGCCGCGGCGGCGAGGATGTGCCGTTCGTCCAGTGGACGTGCCATCAGTTCTATCCCGACGGGCATGTCGTTCAGGATGCCGCACGGCAGCGAGAGCGATGGCAATCCCACCAGGTTCGCCGGTCCAACCAGACGCATCACACTCTCGACAGTATCGACCTCGGCCCCGTTGACAGTCGTCATGAGTTCACCGATCGCCGGAGTTCTGATCGGCAGGGTCGGGGCTACAATCACATCGACGTCGGCGAAGGCAGCGGCGAACTCGTGCTTGATTCTGGCCCGCAGCTGCTGTGCATTCAGGTAATCCACCGCAGACGGCAGGGTGCCGCACGACAGCAGAAACCGCACATCCTCGCCGTATTCTTCTGGACGGTCGCGAAGCATCGCGTCGTGCACTGTTGTTGTCTCAGACGAGTCGATGATTGTCAACGCCCACACGCAGTGGCGAAGCATTGGCAGCGCGATCGGCTTGATAACCGCACCGAGCTGACTCAGGGTGTCAATGGCCGACCGAACGATGTCTGACACCTCGGTGTCGACGCCGGCGAAGAAATAGTCCTCTTCAATGCCCACGACCAAGCCGCGGATATCCGGTGACAGGTTCTCGGAGAGTCGCGTCGGAGGAGTGTCCAATGACGCGGCGTCGAGAGGGTCGTAGCCGCTGATCGCGTCGAGCATAATTGCGGCGTCAGCGACCGAGCGGGTCAACGTACCAACGTGGTCCAGCGTCCACGCCTCGGGGAAGATTCCGTGTTTGCCAACCCGGCCATAGGTTGGTTTCAGGCCGACCAGGCCGCACGCGGCTGCCGGAATCCTGATCGAACCCGACGTGTCTGTGCCCAACGCGCCGTACGACATCCCTGCGGCGACGGCGACCGCAGATCCGCCGCTGGAGCCGCCCGGTGTTCGGCTCAGATCCCAGGGGTTCCTGCAGGTGCCGTAGTGAGGGTTGTCGGTCGTGACCCCGAGTGCATACTCGTGCATGTTGGTCTTACCCACTATCACTGCGCCGCCCGCCCGCAACCTGTTCACTACGCCCGCGTCGTGGTCAGAGGTGAAGTCACGGTGGATTCGCGAACCCATGGTGGTTACTTCTCCGCGAAGGTAAATGTTGTCCTTCAGGGCGATCGGGATGCCGTGAAGCTTTCCCCGATAACCGCCAGCGCTGATTTCCTGCTCGGCTTCCTTCGCAGCCAGAAGCGAGGCATCGTGATAGCGCGAGATGAACGCGCCCAGTGAACTGTCGTATCGTTCAATCCGCGCCCAAGTCGACCGTGTCAACTCCACTGGGGAAACCTCGCGGCGCTCAACGAGTGTTGCTGCCTCTGCGAGAGACAGGGACCACAGCTCGTCAAGCATGGCTGACGCTGCCGTGTGCCACACCGCCGTGTGCCACACCGCCCTGGGCCGATCCTGCGACTGTGCCCGCGCCAGTTCCGCCGCCAGCGATATAGACGACGGCAATTTCTGATGTACCGAGCAGGGTGGGGTCGACGGTGGCGCGGTGTGCCGTCAGATTCTCCCAGTAACGCTTTAGTCCCGGGTTGTCAGTCAATTGGTTGGCCGCGCTGGTACTCGCTTCCGTCACGGGTCGATCTCGTCGAGTTCTTCCGGAATTGGCGTGTGGGATATCCACCGATCCCCGCGGGCTCGATGCAGGTACAGGAAATAGTAGGCCAGTGCTGCGACGACAATAATGACGATGATGACCATGTCGCGCAACGTCTGTTGGGTGAGCGCAATCCCGACTCCGAGGATGGTGATGATCGGAGGAATCGGCCACAGTGGCATCCGGTAAGGACGCCGACGCTCCTTGTCGCGGACACGGCTGACGAGCGCTGCAACGGCG
Source organism: Terrimesophilobacter sp. (assembly GCA_039925105.1). Classification (GTDB taxonomy): domain Bacteria; phylum Actinomycetota; class Actinomycetes; order Actinomycetales; family Microbacteriaceae; genus Terrimesophilobacter. The sequence goes on from JBDSZO010000061.1 coordinate 5,602, forward strand.
ATTATTCCGTACAGGATGATGATCAACACTGCCGTAAACGTGACGGTCGTCACGAGATCGGAGGCAAAGCAGAGGCCGGTCGCCACCGCACCGATGAGCAGTGTTGCCACCCACGGGGAATGGAATGTGGGATGGATGCGGCCAAGGAGGCGGTTGACCGGCGCGGGCCAGGCTTTGTCGCGACCGCTTGACCACAGGATTCGTGCAAACTGCAGCGTTATTGCAAGCAGCGCATTGACGATCGCGAACAGGGCGCCAACGATGATGATGTTCGCGGCAACGGGCCCCCAGGTGTCGTGGACCAGATCGGTCAGAGGCGTCGGGCTGCTCAAGTACGCGTGAAGGTCGCCCGCACCGAAAAGGCCTGCCACAAAAGGCACCACTTCGAGGACAATGGCCACCAGTGCCGAGATGACTACGGCGCGTCCGATGACACGCGGGCCGCCCCGAGTTTCTTCCGAGAAATTGATTGCACTGTCGTATCCGTTGATCGAGAACATGGCCGTTGCTAGGGCCGCGATGACGGCACCGGCGGCTACGGTCTCTAGCGACGTGCCAGAGGCGACCACCGGATCGGTGAGGATCGTCAATGGTTGTGTCCAATGGGTGAGCCCGACGGTAGCGAGAAGAACCAGCACCGCCACCTCGATCGCAAGGAAAATCCCGATGAGGATGGCGCCGACGTTGATCCTTAGCAGCGCCAGAACAGTGACAACGGCCATCCCAATGGCGGAGGAAAGGTTGACCGGGATCGCCGGATTGAGTGCATGGAGATAGGTGCCCAACCCCAGTGCGATGCTTGCTGGAAGAAAGATGCCTTGAAAGATGTAGTCGATGAGAGCAACGAATCCGATTGGCCGACCAAGCACTTTGTGCACGATCGAGTAGAGCCCGCCAGCTGCCGGATGCATTGAGCCGAGTTCAGCCATGCAGAGGGCAGCGCAAATGGCGATGAAACCCCCGATGAGGTAAGCCCACACCGACGCAGTGCCTGCGAGGCCGAGAACAACGGGGGCGATGATCAGGAGCGACGCCATTGGCGTGATATCGCTGATCGTTATTGAGACAACCCCTGTGACGCTCAGCTTGCGCTTGAGCCCGGGTGCCGCGACATCGGATGCAGAACTGCTCATGGACGATCCTCCTTGATAGACCAGATACGGGCTGTCGTGGTTGGCTGTCCGCGCTGCAATACTGGCACCACATAGTGTTCTTCGACAAGAGTTCATTTCACGTGCCTCACTGGAAAGGCTCGCGACACCGGTTCATGAGACACCGAGCGGGATCGACTCCGCCGCAACCCGCGCATTTTTTTCCGCGCTCGCCGTTGAGCAACACACGATGAGACCGTCCGGTCCCCAGAAATCCCGCGATTTCGCTGCACATCGCGTTCAAAAATTGACGCACAACGTGCTGTCACCAGGAGCGTTCTCCACGGCCTTTCCTGTCGCGCTCACGCACGAAATCGATCATCTCGGTGGTGCGTCCAGGCCAATGAAGTGTCGTGGTGATCG
>JBDSZO010000062.1:0-4151 GCA_039925105.1 Terrimesophilobacter sp.
TGTCGCGCTGGTAGTCCTGTGATTGTACGTAGCGGCGAAGGCCACGAGCGAAGGCGGTGATCACCTCGTGAATCTCGCCGCTGTGGTCTTTCAGGGTGGTGATGAACCGCCGGAGGAAGCGCCGGTCACTCGGTTTGAGCTCTCCGGCGAAGTCGCGATCGAGCACCCGGGCGATGTCGTCGTCGAAGGCGGTGCCGATCGCCGGGTCGAGCACGAGGGTGGAGAAGCCGGAGAAGCTGCGTCCTTCCTCGGATTCGCTGATCAGGTCAACACCGCGAAAGACTTCGTCGAGCACTGCGCGCTGCGAGGCATCCGATTCGACGATGCGCGTGCGCAGATCCCGGTTCAGCCCTTCGAATCGTGCCCGGACTCGGGCGAAGTCGCTGGGGAGTTCTTCGGCTTGGGCGAGAATATCGCGCACCCGTTCGGCGGCAAGGGATGCGTCGATGGTATCGTCGTCGCCCGCCCTTATCCGCTCGATCTGCGCATCGAGACGGTCACGCTGGGAGTGCACTTGTTCAAGCCGCCGCGTTGTGTCGGGGTCGGTGTCGATGGCAAGCTGGTTGAGTTGAGCAGCAATGCTTGACAGTCGTGATTCGGTGACCGTTTGTCGTGGCGCGGCAAGCTGTTCGATGAACCGAAGCGCGCCGAGGGCACCGGGAGCCAACTCAAAGGTTTCGCCGCGGGCCTCTTCGGCGGGCCGGCGCACCAGGAATCCGGCTTTACGCCATTCAGCACAATAGGCCTGGGCGGTCTGCGGTAGGTCGAAGTCGTGGGCACGCAATGTGTCGAGGTCGTGGTCGATGGCCTCGTAAAGTTCGGCGGCAAGCAACCGACGGTTCTCACCGCCGAGGTTCTCGCCGAGCAACGCCGCGATGACGGGGGCATTGTCTGAGCGCAAGAGTCGCCAGGTAGCATCCGTCTCGACTAGTTGACGGAACTGGTGCGTCTTGCCCAGTGCCGACATTCGAATCGCTCCTCTCTGCGCCGAACCTGTTGTTCGCGCTCAGAGATATCTTGACAGGTGGTGGTGACACCCGAGCGCTGCCCGGGTTCCCAGCTGTGACATCTGCGTGGTCGCCGCGAGACGCACACCCTGTGCACAGCTGCAGCTCTGGTTCGTCACGTCTCCCTATGCTGATTCGGTGCCATACCAAGTGACCGATAGTCGCCTGAACGCGCTGTACGGCCGCTCGCCGCAGGTCATCGCCTACCTCGATGAAGCTTATGAGACCCAACGCGGCCGCAAACACTTCTACATCATGAGTGCCTTGATCATTCAGGGCGCCGATCGCGATCGTCTCCGAACGGATTTCATCAACCTGGTCGGTGGAAACTTTTGGCACACCACCAGCTCTTATGGTTCGGCGGTGGGGAGACAAACGGTCAAGGAGTTTGTTGCATTCCTTGCCCAAGACAACTCGACGCTCCTCTGTGTTGTTGATGTGGACTTGGACCGATTCAATGACGCTGAAGCCGCGAGACGACACTGCTTCTCGGCAATCTCGACGATTCTGGATCAGGCTCATAGGGTGGACTTAATTGTGTTCGAGAGGCGGCGCGCGGGGGTTGAGGAGAACGCCGACAACGCCACAGTTCACGCGTTGCAGCGGAAACACTCGACCCGCGATATCAGGTTCCATCCCGGCACACCTACGAGCGAGCCGCTCCTCTGGGGGCCTGACGTCGTCGCGTCCGTGTTCCGTAGACGATTGGCACTGGGGAACTCGCGCTGGTTTGAGCCCATACGGACGAAAACGATAGTGCGTAAGGCAACGACTGGCGAGATCGTGCACCTTGATTTTGCAGTCGACTCGACGCCCGAGCGTTAAATGAAACAACCCCCGGAGGGCCGTAGCAAAACTCCAAGGGTCCGGACAACTGGAGGGCCTAAGCCGACGCGCTGCTCGTTGTTTCGTGCCAATAATAACACGCATCCGGGTCACAAGCCGGGTTCAGGAACATTGCCGTAACCTCCCGTTACGGTCCGGCCGGCTCCGTCAGACCAGTCCCACACCGGAGGCCACACGCTCGAGCATTTCTTGGAGCACTTCCGGCTCCGTCGTGTTTTCGCCCAACCTGTTGGGTTTTACGTTGCTTGAGTGATAGTCGCTGGAGCCAGTAGCTTGAAGCCCGAGTTCCTTCGCGATCTCGGTGAGCTCTGCTCGTGCCTCAGCGGAATGCTCAAGATGGTTCACCTCGAGGCCGAAGAGCCCGGCATCCCGAAGGACTGCGATCTCATCAATGGTGAGGCCACGACCTCTCTCACCGTCTCGGGGGTGAGCGATCACGGTGACACCGCCTGCCTCACGAACGAGTTCCACAGCGGTGAGCGGGCTCATTCGCTCCAGTGGAACCAGGTATGGGCTGCCGTCGGCGAGAATCGAGGTGAATGCGTCCCGAGATGTAGGTACGGCCCCGATCGACACGAGTTCGGCCGCAATGTGCGGCTTGCCGAGCATCGCTCCGACTCCGGCACGCACCACGATCGATTCAAACGAAACCGCGTAGTCGGTCTGAAGCAACTCAACGATTGCCCTTATGCGTGCTTCTCGATGACCCGGTGCCTTTGCCAACTCCGCCAACAGCCCTTCGGCCACTGGGTTAAAAAGGTAGGCAAGCATATGCACCGTCTCGCCACTCGCCGACGTCGTCGACAGCTCAGCGCCGCGCACCAGGCGGATGCCGTTTTCTTGTGCCGCGACCGCGGCCTCATCCCACCCAGCAGTGGTGTCGTGGTCAGTGAGCCCAATTACGGTCAGTCCGGCTTCGACCCCAAGTCGCATGAGCTCCGCAGGGGTATCCCGCCCATCCGACACCGCGGAGTGGGTGTGCAGGTCAATGGTCATGTGCTCATCCGTTCTGCGATCGCGAGCCTAGAATCCCATGTACTTGGCCATGATGATTTTTGAGTCTGGCCACATCCACCGCGCGCGCTGGAGATCTCGGAAGTCGCTACCTTTACTCATTTGTTTCACATAGCTGTCTCGATCTTCGCTTGAGAGGGTTCCTGCCGCAAGATCTGTGATAACGTGCGCTGTTGCAGCGACTTCGAGGTGGCGAGGGACCTGTGCGAGCCATCGTTCGTCCCAGATTCGTCCGGCCCACCACAGCTCGGCATGCACAGTGATCTTGGGTCCATCGCTGGAGGTAAGTATTTCCCGATCCTCACCTGCGAGCAACATCCTTTCAAATCGGTTGTTGTCCGGATCTTGCGACCAGAACCGAATGCTTGCCCAGTCCCTTTTCTGAGCTGCCGATATCCCGGTGAAATAGTACGCAGAATCGTGGCAACCGTCCGGGGTTTCGCGAAGGTTCGCCATGATGGGGTGTGTTCCCCACAGGGGTTCCGGTACGACCACGAAGTCGTCGTCGTCCGCAATATGCAGGTAGTTCTCAATTGCTTCAGCGTTCATGGGCTCATCCTTGCCCCACGCAAATCGTTCTGGATCCTCCGTAATGGCGCTCATGATTTCTCCCATCGTGAGTGGTCTCCGTCAATAGTGTCACTGCTCAGTTGTCGTAAGGCCTCACGAAATCCACAGTTCGGGTTTGCCATCGGCAGAACCGCACACACGTCCGCCAGCGCCCGTTCGATCGGCACCCCGAGGTGCCGCGCCGCATACAACGCCGCGACGGTGGGGGTGCGGCTTTGCGCCTGAACACAGTGCAGGAATACGATGTGGCCTTCCGCGCGAAGGACGGCAATCGCATCCGCCGTGTCGGTGAGCACGAAGTTCAGGTTGAGGTTCTCTTCTGGCTCCGGCCTATCAATCAGCCTGACTTCGAGTCGCTCACGGATGCGCGCGGGCACCTGCGCAGACCCGACCCGACACAGCGACACCACAGCATCGACCTCGTCGGGGAGGGCATCGAGAGCGCCCACCGCCCCGATCCACACGCCGTCGTCATGCGGATGACGCACGATGGTCGAACTATCGCCGTACCCCGAGTAGTCCACGCTTTCGGGCGACGGCTTTCCGGACACCACCTCGGAGGAGAGCCGCACAAGATCCAGACTACGAAGCCCCGGCCATCCGTGCAGGATCCGCTGCCAGGCGGCGGGCACCGCGGAGACGCCCCAGCGAGCACCGACTAACCCACCGGCGATTGCCGCGACCGTGTCGGTGTCGTGTCCCCCGCGAACGGCC
>JBDSZO010000063.1:0-3849 GCA_039925105.1 Terrimesophilobacter sp.
GCCCAGAACCGCCACCTGACGCGGGCGCAAGCACGGTCGACGGCACAGCCGTCATGTCTGCGCGCTCGAGCAGGCTGGTTCCATTGACAGGGTCGTTGCCGGGGGAGTAGGTCATCGTGACGCCCGCTTTGTCGGCCCTTGCCCGAATCCCGTCCAGTGCTGGCACCGGCTGCGTGGCCGACACGTAGGGCGCTCCACCGGGCGAGGCGATGATGTTGGCGTCTGCGCCGATGACGGCGATGGACTGCGTCGAGCTGGTTAGCGGCAGGACGCTGCCGCCGTTCTTCAGGAGCGTGATCGCCTGATTCTGGACCTTGAGTGCTTCTGTGCTGCCTGCCTGGACGTTGATCGGGGATGGTGTGTAGTCGGTATCGAACAGTCCGAACTCGAACATCGGCGTCAAGATCCGAATCACTGATCGATTCACCAGCGCGACGTCGACTTCACCGTTGTTCACTGCTTGCACGAGCTTCGCGCCATAGAAATTGGCTGTACCCGTTTCCATGTCCGTTCCGGCTTTGAGGGCCGGGATGGTGCTGTGCATCGCACCGAAATCGGTCATCACGAAACCCGGGAACCCGCCCTGCTGGCGGAGGAGTTCGTTCAGAACGAAGTCATTCTCGCAGCTGAAAACGCCGTTGATCTTGTTGAACGAGCACATCGCCGAAGCGACATTTGCTTCACTGGCAGCCTTGAACGGAAGGTTGTGCACCTCCGCCAGGGCCCGCTCGCTGATGACGGCGTTCTGCCCGGCAGAGCGGAAGAGTTCCTGGTTGTAGGCGATCGGATGTTTGATGGTTGCCATCAAATCGTTGTCCTGAACCGCGGTGATGAATGGTTTTACCAGCGCAGCGGTCAGGAACGGGTCTTCGCTCTCGGTCTCGTTGATGCGACCCCACCATGGCTGCCGAATGAGGTCGGCGTTGGGGCCGAGCAGCACATTGCCGCCAGTGTTCTTGGCCTCATTGCCAACCACGGTTGCATACCCCGGTACGACCTCCGGATCCCAGGTGGCGCCGAGTGCGATCCCGCTGGGCATCGCTGTGGCGTGCTGACCGGTGCCCGGTAACGACCATCCACGGGGTGAAATTCCGGCGCCAGCATCCTGCATCCTCAGAGCCGGGATGCCCAGCCGCGGGATCCCGGCGTTGAAGAAGCCATAAGGTTCCTGCCCCTGGTTCCCCGTCATTAGATCGACCTTTTCCGCCAAGGTCATTTCCGCCAGAAGCAAAGCTGCCCGCTGGTCCGCGCCCAGCGACGTGTTCATCCACGGGGAATCAGCCGCACTGGCCGGTGTTGTGGACACCAACGGGAACAACAGCGCCACCGCGAGAGCGCCAGCCGCTGCCTTCCTTGACCTTTTGCTCGGAGTGCTAGTGACGGTACTCATGGTCTCCCCCAGATAGATGCGCCTCGGGGTTCTACCCTAGAAGTGGGGGTGGTCGCCGTCGACTGATTGGTATCTTTGTTAGGTATAATGCGCCTGACTATGGCTGCCTGTCAAGGGCATCGAACTCTGTTGGTCGCTGGCCAGCATCCAGGCGATCGACAGGGTGACGCAGAGGAAGCCGGCCCTCAACTGGGGTAACCCCCACTTCTCCGGGGGGTCAGCGACACGCAGCAGTGCGGTTCGCTCGCGCAGTGTCAGCGTCAGCCGGAGAGTTCATACGCCCTGATGTAGTCGAGGCGGTACTCCTGCGGCTGCCTGAGGTCATCGGAGACGTCACCTCCGAGGTTCCCGCCGACTGCCAGATTGACCACGAGGAAGAACGGGTGATCGAAGACCCAGGCGTTCGGTGCTACGTCCGCAGGCACGGCCCCGTGGTAGACGGTGCCGTCGACCTCCCACGCGATTCGTCCGGGGGACCACTCCACCGCGACCTTGTGCCACTGGTCGGCGATCGGGGAGCCGAGGTCGAGGATGCCGCCGAAGGACCCTGCGCCGGAGTAACCGGGACCATGGATCGTGCCGATGATCTGTGTCGGTGAATTGCCCACGAACTCCATGACGTCGATCTCACCCGATTGTGGCCAACCGACATCGGAGAGGTTGGCGCCCAGCATCCAGAACGCCGGCCACACGCCCCCCGCTCCAGGAACCTGGATGCGCGCCTCCACCCGTCCGAACTCCAGGGTCACCTTGTTGGCCGATATGAGTCGAGCCGAGGTGAAGGAGCAAGGTCCGTACCAGCACGTCTGGACTGCCGAGAGGGGGTCAAGAGGTCGAGCGGTGAGCACGAGATTGCCCGCTCCGTCGAGCGCGGCGTTGGCTGCGCCCTCCGTGTAGAACTGCAACTCTTCGTTGCCCCAGCCCCCACCTCCTACCTCGTTGGTCCAGTAGTCGGGGTTGGGCGGCGAGCCCGCCGGTCCATCGAACTCATCACTCCACACCAGGGAGCGACCCTCAGGCTGGGGGTTGGGCGGCGAGGCCGCCGGGGAACGGCCGGCAAAACCGTCCTTCTGGGAAAACAGCATCACGCCGAGGAGCAACGCGAGGGCGACCAGCGCGATTGTGAGGAGGATTACGCGTTTCCGGTTCATCGTGCACCTTCGATTCGTTCGCGCCCGGTGCTCCGCGACGCCAAGGGTGCCGCGGCCAAGGGTTGCGCTTAACGATACTGCGACCTGCGTTACAGCGTCATCCATCTGATCCGCTCGCAGCAGCCGCATGTCATTGGTCATGACGGCCATGATCACGCCGCCGATGAGCTCACGTGCGGGCGACAATATGGGCGTGAACTAAGGGGAGCCGGGCGCTCTAAAGGACTGGGGGACTACTCTGGTAGCCACCAGCTGCGCCCCAACATGCGCGAAGGAGCCATCCATGAAAATCCAGTCCAGCGTCGTTATTGATGCTGCTCCAGAGAAAGTTTTCGAGGTGTTTAGCAACCTCGACGTGGTCGCGGCCAATGTCTCAGGGATCACGAAAATCGAGATTCTTGCCGGTCCTGCTCGAATGGAGGTGGGCACCAAATGGCGTGAAACCCGCACGATGTTTAAGAAAGAAGCAACCGAAGTGATGTGGGTCACGAACATCCAGAAGGATGCCTCGTATGTGGTGGAAGCGGAATCCCGCGGAACCCACTACCGCAGCGAGTACCTGTTCACGCCAGAAGGCTCATCAACCAGAGTCCAGATGACCTTCGAGGGGCGGCCACTCACCGTTGGCGCACGGATAGCGTCCGTGCTCGCTGTGCTCTTCGTTGGCGCAACCAAGAAGGCGCTGCACAAGGACATGCTCGAGCTGCAGCGCGTCTGCGAAGCGGAGTCAGGTGGACGCGGCTAAGCGCCTCTCTATCATGTACACTTTCGTTTGAGTTAACGAAATGCACGGGGATAGCGTGGCACAAGCACGGGCACAGCGTGAACGCGCGGTCAGGTCGGATTCCTTACGGAACCGGGACGCGATCCTCGAGGCGGCTGCCGAGTGCCTTGCCGACGATCCGACCGCGAGCCTTGCCGACATAGCTCAGGCGGCTGGCATCGGTCGAGTGACGCTCTATGGTCACTTCTCGTCGCGAAACGAACTGCTAACGGCACTCCTGCATCACGCGATGGAGCGAGTCGAGTCGGAGCTCGCCACCGTTGACTTACAGGGCGACACCTTGGCGGCATTGGACGCTTTGGCCGCCTCATCCTGGAAACTCGTTTACAGCCTCGACAGGCTGCGCGGAGTTGTCGAACTGGCGTTGCCGGCGGAACAGATGCATGGAAGCCACGATCGCCCGAGGGAACGCGTGGTCGAGCTGCTCACCAGGGGTCGCAGCGAAGGAACCTTTCGAAGCGACCAAAGCATTGAGTGGCAAACCGCTGCCTATTTTGCGCTTCTGCACGGCGTGGCGTCCGAAA
>JBDSZO010000064.1:0-11036 GCA_039925105.1 Terrimesophilobacter sp.
CGACCACGTCGCCCGTGCCGGTGACAATGACAGAGCGCTCCGTCTTAGACGCGTCGAGCGGGCTCTTAAACTTCACCTTTGGTTCAGCATCCGTCGACCCACTCACCTCGACCTTTTTCGAACTCGCCCCCGGCGCGGTCGCGTCACAGCTGGGAGCTGCTGGTGTACTGCACGCAACGAGGGAGAGCGCGACAAGTCCTGAGACTGCAAGCGTGGCAATGAATTTGGACACAGGTCTGCTTTCGTGGTTGCTGTGTTGGAGTGGCGGGACCGCAAGTCTTACCCATCCGGTTATGGGTTTGCTGACGAGATCCTGTGTTCCAGCGTACTGGCCAGTGTCAGCCGACGATGACGTGCGGTTCGTGATGCACAGGAAAATTTACCGAGTTTGCGATGAAACACTTGGCCGAAGCATCCGCATGCGCCTGAAGTGCGGCAGGGATCATCTCCTCCGAAGCGACGGTGACGCGCGGGTGAAGCGTCACAGAAACGAAGTGTCCGCCACCGTCGGAGGTCTGCTGCATCGTTCCGACAGCGTTGTCCTGATACGCGGTCACCACAACCCCGCGGGACACCGCAACATGCAGGTAGCTGAGCAGGTGGCACTGGCTGAGCGCGGCAAGGAGCATGTCTTCCGGGTTCCAGCGATCCGCGTTGCCGTGAAAGGTGCGATCGGCGGAGCCCTCAATCGGATGTTTACCCTCCGCCGTCACGAGCACCTCGCGACCGTAATCGCGATACCCGCTGGTTCCGGTCCCCCGGTTGCCGAGCCACTCAATGGTGGTGGCATAGTGATGGTCATTTCCCACCCTTCGCACACTACACGGGCGGTAGAATGGGGGCATTATGACTGACACGATTTCACGCACGACGGTTGCGCATTCAGAAAAATCAGGGCGTTCTGCAACGACCACGTCTTCGCCTTCTGCCGAGGTGCAGCAGGAGCGACGAATAGTTACTGCAATCCCCGGCCCGAAATCCCTCGCACTGCACGCACGTCGTACGGCGGTCGTTGCCGACGGTGCTGCCTCGGGATTCCCGATCTACATTGACCACGCCCACGGGGCCATCCTCGTGGATGTCGACGGCAACCAGTTCATCGACCTCGGCGCTGGCATCGGTGTGACGACTATCGGTCACACGGATGACGGAGTTGTTGCGGCAGCGAGCCGCCAACTCGGCGAACTCACCCACGGCCTGTTCACCATCACCCCGTACGAAGGCTACGTGCGGGTTGCAGAACTTCTTGCCCAGCACACACCAGGCGACTTCGCAAAGAAGTCGGTTCTGGTGAACTCCTGTGCTGAGGCGGTCGAAAACGGGGTGAAAATTGCCCGCAAATACACCGGCCGCAAAGCCATCGCTGTGCTCGACCACGCGTTCCATGGCCGCACCAACCTGACGATGGCCATGAACTACAAGTCGATGCCGTACAAGCTGGGTTTCGGACCGTTCGCTGGCGACGTGCACCACGCACCGAGCTCGTACCCGTACCACGACGGCTTGTCCGGTGCCGAAGCGGCGGAGCGCACCATTGCGTTTCTGGAGAAAACCGCCGGCGCAGCCGATCTGGCCTGCCTGGTGGTGGAGCCGATCCAGGGCGAGGGCGGATTCATGGTTCCGGCCGACGGCTACCTGCCTGCGCTGCAGAAGTGGTGCACCGACAACGGCATCGTGTTCATCGCCGATGAGATCCAGGCCGGGATGGCCAGGACAGGAAAGTACTTCTCCAGCGAACACTTCGGACTCATTCCGGATCTTGTTCTCACGGCGAAAGGCATCGCCGGTGGGCTCCCGCTTGCGGCCGTCACCGGACGCGCAGAGATCATGGATTCCGCTCACCCGGGCGGGCTTGGCGGAACCTTTGGTGGCAACCCGGTCGCCACTGCGGCAGCGGTGTCGGTGTTCGAGTCCATCGAAGCGAACAACCTGCTCGCCGAGGCGCAACGGATTGAAAACACACTGAAGCCGGAACTTCTGCGCTTGCAAAAGAAGTTCGACATCATCGGCGACGTTCGCGGTATCGGAGCCATGCTCGCGATGGAGTTCGTGCAGCCAGGAACCGGTGCGACGACGAAGGAACCAAACGCTTCGGCGGTGTCGGCGATTTCGAGTTACGCGTTCCAGCACGGCATCATCCTGCTTACCGCGGGCACCTACGGCAATGTCATCCGATTCCTGCCCAGCCTTGCAGTGACCGACGAGTTGCTCATGGATGCCGTCAGCGTGATCGAGGACGCGCTCGGCACGCTGTGAGCCACCAGAACGGTACTGGGGTACTCCGGCACGCCCTGGGCGTTGACGGAGTCGTCGAGTTGGCGACACTGGAACGCAATGAACTTGTGGAGTCGCGGCACCTCGGCGCCGCAGTGACCATTTCGGCGACGGGCGCCGTGCTCGAATCGCTCGGCGATGTGGATGCCCTGGTCTACCCACGCTCCTCCCTCAAGCCGATGCAGGCGCTCGCGGTCATGAGGTCGGGGGTCTCTCTGGATGGGGCACAACTCGTCCTCGCTTCGGCGAGCCATGCAGGAACCGCGGCGCACGTTGACGTGGTCTCCAAACTTTTGGAACGTGCCGGCCTCACCGAGGACGCTCTCCAATGCCCGCTCGACTGGCCAGGAGACCCCGAATCGGCCGCGGTGGCACGCACACGCGGTGGGGAGCGCCGCATCACGATGAACTGTTCCGGAAAGCACGCAGCATTCCTGCTCTCATGCGTCGAGAATGGCTGGCCAACCGAAAGTTACCTGGACCCGACCCATCCGCTTCAGGTGCTGGTCCGTTCGACCATCGAGGAGTTCACCGGTGAGCCGGTCGGCCACGTTGGTGTTGACGGTTGCGGTGCCCCGCTTTTCGCGGTGAGCCTGCGCGCTCTGGCCACGGTGTTTTCGCTCGTCGCCCGCGGCAGGAATGCGACCGGCGATGACGACGATGTTGCACGCCTGGCGTCCGCTATCCGAAGCAACGCCTGGGCTATCGACGGCCCTGGACGGGCGAACACCGTGGTGATCGACGAACTAGGACTTATCTGCAAGGGCGGCGCTGAGGGAGTCATCGCCATGGGCTCTGCCGAAGGAACTGCGGTTGCGATGAAATCCCTGGACGGCAGCCACCGCATCACGAGTCTGGTGGCCCTCGAGTTGCTCGCCAGAGCCGGTGCCATTCCTCGTGTCGACGCCGACCGGGTGTCCGCTCTCGTGACGGAGCGAGTGCTCGGCGGCGGCGTGCCGGTGGGAAGAATTAGCGTCGCGTTCTGAGCATCAATCCGTCCTCCTCAACGGACCTGCCGGTTGTGCCGGATGCGCACCTTCGAGGCGAGTACTGCGGCGACGACGACAACACGTAACGCTCACTGGCTGACTATCGACAGCCAAACGGTGGTGTCTCCTGGCAGTTCGGTCGACACTGGCTCAGAAGAGAGAAGGACAGTGCCTCGCGGCAACGGGATGATCTTTGCCCCCGTATTTGCTATCACCAACACATTCCCGTTTCGGAATGCAACAACGCTTTTCGGATAGCCAGGAACCCATGCCAGCTCGCCAAACCCCAGCTTGTGTTCTGCGCGAAGCGCGATTGCCGCTCGGTACAGCTCCAGCGTTGAACCGGCCTGGCCGGTCTGGGCATCGCGCGCATACCCTGCCCAGTCGGAAGGCTGAGGAAGCCAGCTCTCCCCGGTAGCGCTAAACCCATACGCAGGGGCACTCGCCTCCCACGGGATCGGAACCCGAGCGCCGTCACGCCCATAACGCTCATGCTTGGTGCGAAACCAGGTCGGGTCCTGGCGCTCAGAATCCGGCAACTCGACATCCTCGGGTAGCCCAAGCTCCTCGCCCTGGTAGAGGTATGCGCTGCCAGGGAGAGCAAGCATGAGGGCTGTCGCCGCGCGCGCCCGACGCAAACCGAGCACCCGATTGGGTTGGTTTGGAGACTTCGGGCCAATGCCGGCACCCTGTGGGTTCTCGTGGGTGAGTCCGAACCTTGAGGCATGACGAACAACGTCATGGTTTGACAGCACCCAGGTGCTCGGGGCGCCAACGCTTCCGAACACCGCCAGCGAACGGTCAACCACTGACCGGATTTTTGCCGCATCCCACGGCGTCTCCAGGTAAGCGAAATTGAATGCCTGGTGCATTTCATCCGGTCGCACCCATTTGGCAACTTTGCTCAACGGGTCAACCCAGGCCTCCGCAACCATGACGCGTTCGCCATCATAGGTGTCCAGGATTGTGCGCCAGTCGCGGTAAATCTCGTGCACCCCGTCCTGCGCCCAGTAGGGCGGAGTTTCGGCGTGTCCGCCCATGCTCCCGACACCCTTTGGCGCGGTGTAGTCCGGCATTCCAGGGGCTTTGATCAGGCCGTGAGCAACATCGACACGGAATCCGTCAACACCGCGATCGAGCCAGAATCTCAAAATTTCGCGGAACTGTTCCCGCACCCACGGATTCAACCAGTCCAGATCGGGCTGGGACTTGTCAAACAGGTGGAGGTACCACTGACCCTGGGTACCATCGACACGCTTCACTCGAGTCCAGGCAGGGCCACCGAAAACGGATTCCCAATTGTTCGGTGGGATGTCACCGTCCTTGCCTTTACCGTCGCGAAACAGGTAGCGCGCACGCTCAGCGCTCCCCTCCGGCGAGGCCAGCGCCTCCTGGAACCATGCGTGCTGGTCGGACGTGTGGTTGGGCACCAGGTCGACGATGATCCGCAGTTTCAGCCCGTGAGCTGCCCTGACCAGTTCGTCGAAATCCGCCAACGTCCCAAAACGCGGATCCACGTCGCGATAGTCGGCAACGTCATAACCGGCGTCATTCTGCGGCGAGGTGTAGAACGGCGACAGCCAGACCGCATCGACGCCGAGATGGTCAAGCGCGTGCAGGCGCGCAATGACGCCATCCAGATCACCGAGCCCGTCGCCGTTCGAATCGGCAAACGACCTCGGATATACCTGATAGATGACAGCCGAGCGCCACCATTCGAAATTTTCCACGGCGTTTACCTTACAGCACCCCAAGCGCTTACAACGTGCGCACAGCGCCGCCGGTTAGAGCGCACGGAGCAGTACGGTTTGGTACTGGGCACCGTAGCGCTGTTCCTCACCCTGGCTGAGGGTGCGGAATGTCCTGGTTGTCTTTAACAACGCCTCGGACGGAAACAAAAGCGGATCTCTCGACACGGATGCCGGAATCGAACCAAGCTCCGGCTGGTGGATGTCGACGGGTGAGATGACGTTTGTCGCCTCGACGACTTTCACTGCGTTTGCCGGAGAAAGGTAGAAGTTGACGAAATCTTCGGCGTTTGCGCGATGGGCGGAACCGATGGGGATCACGACAGAATCACTCGAGAGCACGCCTCCAGCGCTCGGCAGCGCGAACTCCCAGTGGTCACCGGCTTCCTCGTTGATTTGCATGATGTCATCGGCCCTGGCAATCGCCGCGACCGTGGCACCACTCTTCAAGTCGTCCTTGTACTTCTTGCCCTTTATGCTCTTCACCTGACCGGCCGCGACCTGCTGCGCAAGCACCGTGACGGCGGCAGAAAACTCCGAGTCACCCCAATCGGCGGACTCAATGTCGACTCCCTGGTCGAGCATGATCGAGCCAACCGTGTCACGCATCGCCGACATAACACCAACCTTGCCGTGCAGCGAGGGGTCCCACAAATCGGAAACGGAAGTTAGCCCGCCCGGGATCGCCGCGGTGTTCCACGCCACGCCGGTAAGTCCAGACCGCCACGGTAGTGAACGCTGCCGTCCAGGATCGAAGGCCGCGTCCTGGAACTGCAACCGCAGTTTGCCAAAATTGCTGAGATTCTCCCGTCGGAACTCCTGCACGTAGCCGAAGCGCAACCATCGAGCGGCCATCCAATCGGCCAGCACAACGGCATCGGCACCGATGTCGTTCCCCAGTTTCAACTGGTCCTTAATCTTGCTGTAGTAGACGTTGTCTTCGCTCACCGCCGCCGTATAGGTGACCGCGATTCCCGATTCTGTGTCGAACTTCTCCAGCAACGGGAAGTCTTCGCCGACGGTATTTCGATAGGTTTCTCGGCCATCAAACCGCAGCGACCGCTGAGTTTCCGAAACATCCTTCGCCTTCGTCGGTCGTGCCGGCTCTGCCGGGGAACACGCGGCGAGTCCGAGCGCAGCGGTGGCGATTCCCACGCCCTGAAGCACCTGGCGTCGTGAAAGCGGTCGAATCGGTTCACTCGGCGTCATAGACTGTCTACCCCCGTGTCGATAATCGCACACCAGGAACGAAATCCCGTCCACCAAAACGGGGGGCGTTATCGAATAGTGGGCTAGGAGACGAGCAACGCGACGGCGTCGCGGAATGCCTCGGTGTGTCGTGCGACATCCTGGGATGTCGTCGCAGGGCACATGAGAGCCATATTGTGGAACGGCGTTATGAGAATGCCACGGTTCAGTGCGTGCAAGTGCAGGAACTGTTGAAGTTCAAAATCGTCGGCGGCCGCGGCCTGCGCACCGTCCTTCGGCGCTGTGGCACGGAAGCTGTACTCGGACCGCCCACCCAGCTGCGTCACCTGCCAGGGCATCCCGAATTCGTCAATCGTCGCCTGAACACCCGCTGTCCATTCGGTTGCACGCTCAGTCATGCTGGCAAAAGCATCGGCGGTCAAGACGTCCGTGAGTGTCGCGCAGATGCCTGTCAGGGAAAGAGCGTTGCCAGCAAGGGTGCCTCCAACTCCCCCGACATCGATGTCCTCCATGTCCAGGCTCGCTCGTGCTCGATCCGCGAACTCAGCGGTCATCCCGTAAGCTCCTGCGGGGATACCGCCCGCGATGCTCTTGCCGATGACGACGGCGTCCGGGTGCAGATCGTGTGCGGTGATCATGCCGCCATATCCTGCACTGAAGGTGTGGGTTTCGTCAATGATCAGGATTGTGCCGTACCTGGTGCACAACTCGCGCACTGCCTCGTGGTAGCCGGGCTCAGGGAGCACAATGCCAATGTTGGTCAGCGCGGGCTCAATCAGTACCGCCGCGATGTCACCGGTTGCCAGGGCAGCATCCAAAGCTGCAATGTCGTTGAACGGGATAACCGCTGTCGTTTCCGACGGTGGGACCGGCGCACCGATGTTGCCACGTCGCTCCACGACCCGGCCGTCGGCATCGAGGGTTGCGAAGGACTCATCAACCGAACCGTGGTAGCAGAAGTCGTGCACGACAATCTTGTGCCTGCCGGTCACCTGGCGCGCGTACCGGATGAGACTCCGATTGGCATCCGTCGCAGACAGGGTGAACTGCCAGCGGGGAACCCGAAACCGTTGTTCGAGAAGCTGGGCCGCCTTCGCTGCGTCGGCGGTGGGAAGCATGAGGGTGGACCCCCGCGCCAACCGGGCCGAAATCGCCGCCACCGCGGCCGCCGGAGCATGGCCCGCCATCGCACCGGTGTCTCCAAGGCACAGGTCGACATGATCGATCCCGTCGACATCCCAGAAATGCGCGCCGACAGCCCGATCGACGTACACCGGCCATGGACCAGGCCATTTCGCCATCCACAGCATCGGAACGCCGTCCGGCAGGTGTGGCGTCGCCGCACGCCAGAGCCGCTCTGACTGTTTTCGTGCCGCACGAAATGTCTCAACCTCTTGTGACCACAACTCGGCGAGCCGGTCACGATTCTGGTAACCCACCACCGTTAACTCTCCACGAGGAGGCGTTTGCGCCTAATTGCGGAAGAGATCTGCGAAATCAGCACCAACGCAATCGCGATGAAAAATACCGCAGAGGCGATTACATTCGCTTCAGCCGGAATTCCGCGCGCGGCCGACACCCACACGTACTTGGGAAACGTGTCAGTGGTTCCGGAGTTGAAGTTGGTAATGATGAAGTCGTCGAAGCTGAGCGCGAAGCACAGCAGCGCGGCCGCAATGATGCCGGGAAGTAGCAACGGGAACGTGATCCGCCAGAACACCTGACTTGGGGACCCGTACAGGTCCCGGCCTGCCTCCTCAAGGGCGGGGTCCAGCGTCGATACCCGCGCCTTCACCGTTACCACCACGAAGCTCACGCAGAACATGGTGTGGGCGATGATGATCGTCGCCATGCCCTTTTGAACGCCGGCGGAAAGAAACTCGGCTGCGAGTCCCGCGCCGAGAACGACTTCCGGTGTCGCCATGGGCAGGAACAACAGCAGGCTGATCGCGGAGCGGAATCGGAATCGGTAGCGCACCAAAGCGATCGCAATCATCGTTCCGAGGATTGTGGCGAAGACCGTTGCAACGACGCCGATGATCAGGCTGTTCCCGAACGCGATGCAGACCTCTGCCTGATCACAGACGTTGAGCCACTTGTCGAAGGTGAAACTTCGCCAGACAATGTTCGATTTCACCGAATCATTGAAGGAGAACACGAAGGTGTAGGCGATCGGGATGAGCAAAAACACGAAGGCGATGACCGCGTAGGTCGGCAATAGCCAGTCGCCAAAACCGAAACTGACCTGCCTGCGCGGCGGCTTCGGAGCGGTGATACCCTCGGCCAGCGCCAAACCTTCCTGGGTGCTCACAGCAGATCCTCCGTTCCGCTTCGTTTGACGTACGCCGTCACCAAAACCAGAATCACGGCCATCAAGATTATCGATAGCGCTGCTGCCACCGGATAGTTGAGGGTGACCAGGAAGTTGCTCTCGATGACGTTTCCAATCATGGCCGTGGAGGTACCGCCGAGAAAGTTCGTGCTCGCATTGATGTAATCACCGGCTGCCGGGATAAAGGTCAGCAGAACGCCGGAGACAATGCCGGTCATCGAGAGTGGAATGGTGACGCGCAAGAATGTCACCGACGGCCGCGCGTACAGGTCGCTTCCCGCCTCCAACAGTCTGGTGTCGAGCCGCTCCAGTGTTGCGTAGAGCGGCAACGTCATGAAGGGGATGAAGTTGTAGGTCAGCCCGAACACCACCGCCGCAGGGGTCCCGGTGAAGTGCGCATCCGGTGCCATCAGTGACAGCGCCTTGAGTCCGGTGATCACGACTGATTCGTCGGAGAGGAGCGACTTCCAGGCCAGAGTCCGCAGCAGAAAGCTGATGAAGAATGGTGCGATCACCAAGACGAGCATGAGGTTTTGAAGAAGTGGCCAGCGTCGCGCCTTCACCCCAATGAAGTACGCAAGAGGGTAGCTGAACAGCAGAGCGAAGATCGTCGCCAGAAGGGCGTAAAAGAACGACCGCAGAATGTGCTCACCGTAGGTGCCGATGACCTCCGCGTAATTCTCCCACTTGAACGCGGTCACGAACTCGCCGATGTCACCATTCGGTGCGGGCTGCTGCAGGGACGTCAAGACCAGAGACACCAGGGGAACGAGAAAAAAAAGTGCCAGGTAAAGGAGGCCGGGGAGCAGAAGGAGCAGCGCGATTTTGCTCTTACGCCGAGGCGCCTGCCCCTTTGCAGTTCCGGTCGCGAATGCGCTGAAGGCCACGGCTCAGGACTCCTCAAGCTCCGACATCAGGGCGCGCTTCTTCTGCACAGCAATGGTTGCCGTGTCCGTATCAGCGGGAAACCGCGGACCGGGCCGGACATCGTCTTCCAGACCGAAACCGTGATCCACCAGCCAGCTCACCCACACTTCACTGCCCTCGTGGGCGATGGGGCCAAAACTCAGGTTCTGTGAGAAGACAACCACGGTGCCCATGCCCGGTATGGCAACCATGTACTGGGTGCTGACACCGCTGAACGAGACGTCGACAATCCGGCCAGGACCCAACACATTCGTTTCGGCATCGGAATTCGGTTCCTCAGTGTGCAGGTGAACTTTCTCAGGGCGCACCCCGACGGTGATTTCGCCGGAGTGCCGCTGGGCGCGCTTCTTGGGCACGGTGATGGTCGAACCTTCGATGTTCACTTTGATGCTGTTGCTGGTAGTCGTCGACACATCACCGGTGAACAGGTTCGACTGTCCGAGAAAGTTTGCAACGAACGCAGTCCGAGGCAGCTCGTAGAGCACCTGTGGGGCACCCTGTTGCTCGATTTCACCCTTGTTCATGACCGCGACGGTATCGGCCATGGTCATGGCCTCCTCCTGGTCGTGGGTGACGTGAACGAAAGTGAGGCCGACCTCCTCCTGAATTGACTTCAACTCAAGCTGCATCTGCCGGCGCAGTTTGAGGTCGAGCGCACCAAGCGGCTCATCGAGCAGCAGTAGTGCAGGGCGATTTACTATTGCGCGTGCCAAAGCGACACGCTGCTGCTGGCCAACGGAAAGCTGCTGCGGCTTGCGCGCCGCAAGATGATCCAGTTCCACCAGTCGGAGCGCCTCGTGGGCCTTTCCTATCGGGTCGTCCATCTTCCGGCGCTTCAGGCCAAATGCGACATTCTCCAGCACGGTCATGTGCGGGAACAGCGCATAGCTCTGGAAGACAGTGTTGACCTGACGCTGGTAGGGCTTGAGCGTGGTGACGTCTTTGCCCCCGATAAGAATCGAACCCTCGGTCGGATCCTCCAAACCTGCGACAAGGCGCAGAGTTGTCGTCTTTCCGCACCCGGAAGGTCCGAGCAGCGCAAAGAACGATCCTGCGGGAATCGTGAGATCCAGATGCTCGATCGCAGTGAACCCAGGGAATCGCTTTTTGATACCGACAAGTTCGAGGTCAGCCCCGCTCTCTGCAAAAGTTCCGGACGCCATAATCAGGCACCGAGGATGATCGCCTGGAACTGCGAGTTGTATTTCTGGTCTTCGCTGGAGTTGAGGCTGCGGAACCGATGGGCCTGTGAGAGCGTCGCCTCACTCGGAAAGATGAGCTGGTCATTGGCCAGCTCGGGGTCAAGAGCCAACATCGCTTCCTTCGTTCCAACGACCGGCGGGATGTAGTTCACGTACGCAGCTACCTGCGCAGCCACCTCCGGGTCGTAGTAGTAGTTGATGAGCGTTTCGGCATTTTTCTTATGCTGGGACCCGATCGGGATGAGGAAGTTGTCATTCCAAAGGGTTCCCCCCTTGCTGGGAAGCGCGAACTCCCAGTGATCGCCAGCCTCGAAGTTGAGTTGGGTGATGTCGCCGGACCAGACAATCGCCGCGA
>JBDSZO010000065.1:0-2833 GCA_039925105.1 Terrimesophilobacter sp.
TCGTCGATCAGCGCGGATATGGCGGTGCGTCTCGGCCTCCTGTTCGGAACCAGTCCGGAACTCTGGCTCGGGATGCAGACCAGCTACGACCTGTGGGTCGAACGGCAGAAACCGCAGCCAAAGGTGAGGGCTATCGCGAGCTGAGCGACGGTCGATCCACTTGAGGCCGGGCCGGTAACTGGTCGCCCAGATCTCCGTGCTGAGAAGTGGCATGACCGTGCCGCCGTTGGCCGTTCTCGGGCTAGGTTCGACGCCGGTGAGGCGTGGCAGCAGCTTCACGCCGGCATCCGTCACCTGCTTCATGAGACCCTGATGAGCGGCTCCTCGCGCGCATTGAACTTCGGGGCCACCGTGAACCGAGGGCTCCCGAAAATCTAGTCGCAAAGTTCACCACTTCTCCTAACCGCTTACAGATAGTCTTGATGTGTTGAGGGTTAGGAGGAACCTGTGACCGCAAGTGACCTCGCGCCCGCGTTCACGCTCGAAAATGCCCGCAAAGCAGGGCTGCGAAAAGACCAGGTTTACACACTGCTTGAGCAGGGTGAAGTCGAACGGGTAGGACGCGGCATATACGTGCGCCCGGACATGCTCGATCCGGCATTTGTGTTGATCGCCGCGGCAACCGCGATTCGCGGTGAGGCGACTTTGTGCCTGACGAGCGCCCTCGTACACCACGGCCTCAGCGATGCGATCCCATTTGATTCCACCCTCGCTCTGCCGCGTGGAACCCGCCACCCTGCCGGGCTGAAGAATGTGAGCTGGCACAGCTTCGATCCGACAACCTTTCAGATCGGACGCGTTCACGTGAAGGCCGGAGAAGGTGTCACGGTTGCCGTTTATTCGGCGGAGCGCACGATCGTGGATTGCTTCCGCCTCATGCACCAGGAAGGCAGCGACGTCGCCCATCAAGCGCTCAAACGCTGGCTGCGGGAAAAAGGAAACACTCCGGCGAGATTGATGAAAGTAGCAGCATCGTTTCCGAAGTCTCAGCCTCGGATCCGCCACGCTCTGGAAGTGCTGCTGTGACTCCACCGACGCCAGCTCGAGATACACCTGCTGGTCGCGCATACAACGACCTTCGCAACCTTGCTCGTCGCCACAAGCGCGACCCTGCCGAATACATCACCTTGTATGTGCTTGAAGGGTTTCTCTGCCGACTCGCAGCATCCAGGTATGCAGCAGATTTCGTTCTCAAAGGCGGTGTGTTGATGGCCGCATTTGCTTCACGTCGGCCAACGCGGGACATCGATTTCGCCGCCCACGGCTTCCCGAATGATATTTCGGAAGTTGAACAGCGAGTCCTTGACATCATCGCCGTCCCCATCGATGACGGACTCCTATTCGACCCAACCTCGGTCAGCGGAGAACCGATCCGGGAAGGCATTGACTACAGCGGTGTCCGCGTCAAAATGACTGCGCGCTTGGTGACCGCACAGGTGGCGCTTCACATCGACGTGAACTTCGGCGACCCGATCTGGCCCGCGCCGACCGAAGCTGCCCTTCCACTCCTTCTGGGAGGAACACTTCGACTCGCAGGCTACCCAGACCACATGGTGCTTGCAGAAAAGATCGTAACCGCGATCGAGCGCGGTGAACAAAACACCAGGTGGCGCGACTTCACAGATATCGCAGCCATCGCTCGGACCCGGAGCATCCGTGGGACGGACCTTCGTGACGCAATCGACACTGTCGCCCGCTACCGGCAGGTCGATGTCGAACCTCTCGGACCGCTGATCGCCGATATGCCTGCCCTCGCACAACGCAAATGGGAGACGTGGCGCAAGAAGCAGCGGCTCGAGGAATCAACACCGGTCAGCTTTGGCGAACTGCTCCAGAAGTGTCTCACTTTCGCGGAGCCTGTTCTTAACCACAGTGTGACTCACCTGAGTTGGGACCCACACTCCACGTCGTGGGGGCCTCCGCAGCCGAAATGACGGTTATCACCCGCTGACTGTTGCCCGGCTCGCCCGTTGGCTCTCAGCGATCCGCCCCGCCACATACCCAGCATCCCGCCCGACTCCGCCGAGCAACTGCGAAGTAAGGCCGTACTGGAATGGCATCCCCACGAAGTACAGACCCGGCATGCTCGCCACGACACCGCGAGGCGCAACCGGCCAGCCGTGCGCATCCACTGGCAGGCCGTCCACCCACTCCAGGACTGGCCGGTAACCGGTCGCCCAAATGACGGTGTTCGGTCGCGGCACCGAAACGTCCGCGGCGACGGGCACGCCACCCTCGACACCGGTGACGCGCGGCAGCAGCTTTGCTCCGGCATCCGTCACCCGCTTGATCGAGATCCGAATGAGTGGCGCCCCACGTGAATGAAACTTCGGCCCCACCTTGCGGCCGATCGGCGTCGAAATCGTGAGCACGCGGTAGATGAACGTCCAGTACAGTTCCCCGGCCAGAGCCAGAATGGCAGTCGGGATGTGAACCGTCGGGCGCCCAGACAGGAACGTGGGATGGGTCGCCGCCAACTCCAGCGCTATCTCCGCCCCTGACGTGCCCGCCCCCACCACGAGCACCGGGCCGGGCAGCACAGAGCCCGGGTTGCGGTATTCGCTCGAATGCAGCTGACGGATGGCCCCATCCAGCTCCGCCGCGAACGCTGGAACCGCGGGCACCGACGTCGCACCGCTCGCCACCACCACGGAATCCGCAGTCAACACGCCACTGGGCGTCGTCACCCCGAACCCACCGTCGGAGGAGGCAGCCACCCTGATCACCCTCACCCCATGGCGCACCCGCAACTCGAACCTCTGCGCATAGCGCTCAAGATAGTCGGCGACCTCATCCTTACCCAGAAATGCACGTGGTACGGGATGCGGCAAAC
>JBDSZO010000066.1:0-1978 GCA_039925105.1 Terrimesophilobacter sp.
TCCTCCGGAACTTCGCCAGTCTTTGAGGTGAGGGCGACCTGGCTCACGATGCGTCGGAGCAAAAATGTCTTGCGTACGGTGCTGCCTGGTTCTTTCGCCACAAGGTGCCATCGCCCCTGGAACTGAAGCAAAGCTAATGGCTGCACCTCTCGCACTGTCGCGGAGTTTTCACCCGGTTTCA
Organism: Terrimesophilobacter sp.; assembly: GCA_039925105.1. Lineage (GTDB taxonomy): Bacteria > Actinomycetota > Actinomycetes > Actinomycetales > Microbacteriaceae > Terrimesophilobacter. Next base: position 182 of record JBDSZO010000066.1, read on the forward strand.
GGTAGCTGAAGCGCACAACGCGGTTCTTCTCCAGCGCAGAACTGAGAGGTTCAAAGGATTCGTCCCGAACGCGCACCCGCGGAAGGTAGCCAAGTACCGGCTCGCTCGTGTTCATTCCCAGGGAGCGAAGTTTGAGCACTGCGCGGCGAGACTCCCCCGACATTGACCCTTCCTGCCACACCATTGCGGCAAGACCGAGTAGCGCGGTCTCCTCGGCGGAGAATCGGATGTCGCGGGGCAACTCGTATGCCCCACGCGGAATGCGATAGCGAAGATGCTGGTTGTTACCTGCATCCGCTGCCAGTTCGATTGTCTCGAGCGGAACACCCAGCTCGCGAATGTCATCCTTGTCGCGCTCAAACTGGCGTTCCAGGTTGGAGTTGTCTGCGCCGACCACATAGCGCTGCCGGTAACCCTGAACGGTGGACAGGATCTCGTTCTTGGTCAACCCGTTTTCGGTAGCCAGCAGGGCCAACACAAGACTGAACAGGCGCTCCTCAACGGGAACGCGCTGCGACGCGCTGGCTGCTGACACGGTGACAGTACCTAGATCACACCGAGAACATCGACAACGTAGATCAGTGTTGCGCCGGCGGGCACACCGGTGCTGCCGTTGTCGCCGAACCCGTCCTTTGGCGGTACGACGATGAGCACCTGGGATCCGACGGTCTTGCCAACCAGCCCATCGACAAATCCGGAGGTCACCGTGTCGGACTTCTTCAGTTCGACAACCTTCGCGTCGCCCTTTGTCCAGGTTGAATCGAAGACGCTGCTGTCATCCCACAGGTATGCCGTGTATTTCAGAACCGCGTGGTCGCCTGCGGCGAGTTCGCGCCCGTGGCCCTGCTCGAGCACGTTGACGGCCAGCATCGTTGGCGCAGCCTCCTTCGGCACGGTGACGCCGGGTGCCCCGGATGGTGCAGTGACGACGGCCGGCATGTGCGCCTGCGGGATCTGCGGTGTTCCGTTGGCGGTTGCAGGGAACGACCGCTCAATGTCGATGACCCAGACGAACGAGTCGTTTGCACCGCCACTGGCACCCGCAGTTTGACCGGAATCTTTTGGCGCACTGACGATGGCGACGCGAGAACCGACCGTTGCGCACTGGAGGCCCTTGCTGACTGCTGCGATGGTGGAACCGCCGACAGTTACCAATGTTGCGGCCGCACTGTAGTCGCCCGCCTGCAGCACGGTGCCGGCCGCACCGTCGAGCACGGAGTATTTGATCAACGCTGTCTGTCCGGGTTGCAGGGGTGCACCGGTGCCGGGGATCAGCACACTGCGCTGCAACTTTGTGGTAACCAGCGGGGTCGGGAAGTCGACCGTCGGCTTGTCGCCAAATGCGCCGGACGCGCTCACAATTGCTGAGGCATCCCCGGAAAGTACCGGCGAGTCACACCCTTGCGCGAAAGTGCTCCCGGCACAGGAGGCGAGGCTCGCAATGAGGCCTGCGGTCAGAAGGAGCGCTGGAATAGTGCGCACAGTTCCTCGATTCATTGTTCACAAAACTTAGACAATTCTAGGCAAGTTCGTCAGGGTGCTCTGATTCACCGGCATGCACGGCTGTGGTGGGCTGTTCGGTGGCGGCGTGCGCGTGCCGTGCGGCTGTTTCTGCCTGGCGGGCGGCCTTACGCACGCGCTTGTCGCTCGCGTCGCGCACCCCAATGGCACCGGGCGTCCACGCTTCGACGTCCTCATCAGAATAGGTGGGCTTGACCTTGCGTTTCAGTTCCGGCAACACGGTGTCTGGTGCGAGTCGGCGTGCGGAGATCAGGAACCCGGTGTGGGCAACCATCC
>JBDSZO010000067.1:0-6735 GCA_039925105.1 Terrimesophilobacter sp.
ACCGGATGGACACCGACATCGTGGCGGGCATCGAGGCCGGCCTGCACACCATCCTGGTGCTCACCGGCATCTCCGACCGCGCCGAGGTCGAGCGATACCCGTTCCGGCCCGACGAAATCCTCGACGGAGTGCACAACCTTCTCGACCCCGCATAGCCGTGCTTTCCGTCGAGACTGGAGCGCAAACTACCGCGCAAAGAGCTCGGAGACTGCGGCAAGATACGCATCGCCGTCGAACCCTTCGAAGATGGCGCTCTGCACGATGTAGCCCTGAGTGAGCCCGATGCACACTGTCGCCTCGCGGCGCGCCCGGTAGTCGGCTTCGTTCGGGCTGAGGCCGCCCTCTTTGCGATACCAGGCCGAAAGGTACTGAGTGAAGGCCGTCCCGACGGTCGTCGCAATTCCGGCCGCAAGACGGCGCAATTCCAGGTTCGTCGAGGCGGATGCCCACAATTGAACCAAAACAGAAGACCCGCCGACCTCCGTGCGAAGCCCCTTGAGGAACTTCGCAATGAGATCCCCCGGCGGATCCGGGTGCGGAGCGTTCATTACCCGAGTCACGTCTTCAACGCGTCGCGACAGGAGCTCAGCCACGGCAGCGTGAATAATCTCAGTCTTGCTCGTGAAGTGCCCGTAGATTGCCCCGGCGCTCAAACCGGATTCAGCGATGATGTCGGCGATGGACGTGCCGTCGAAGCCGGAACGTGCGAAACATCGCAAGGCAGCTCCAGCAATCTCGGCTCGGCGTTCGCGCCGGTACTGGTCAGAAACTTTTGGCATAGACCCATCCTAAAAAAGAATGTTCGTTCTTGACAGTAAGTACAACAGTGGTTCAAAATAAAGAACGAACATTCGTTTTGTCTGGAGGTTATCATGTCGCATCCAACCGACCTTCGCGAGAACACCAAATGGGGGCACGCGATAGGTATCGCCATCGCCGCATCCGTCGCAGTCGCCATCATCCTGCTCGCATTCCTCTGGCCAGCAATCACATCGACACTCAAAGACTTTCCTCTTGCGGTGACCGGCGACGCGGATCATGTTGCCGCGCTCACCACTGCGCTCGAACAAAACGCCAGCGGGCGGTTTGCCATTACTGAAGTGAAGGATCGCGCGGCAGCCGTCGATGCGATCGAGAAGCGTAACGCCTATGGCGCGGTCGTCCTCGGTTCAGAGCCTGAAGTTCTCACCGCGTCAGCCGGCGGGGCAGCTCAGACACAGGTTATGGGCCAGCTGGGCGGTCAAGTGCAACAACAGGTGAGTGCGGCGGCAGGCAAAGCGATTCAGGGTGATGTCGCCAAGGCGATAGCGGCCGCCCAGTCAGGTGCGATCCCGCAGGAGCAGCTGGTCCAGGCGCTGCAGCAGGCACTCACGGCCTCGCCGCCAACCGTGAAGACAACCGACGTCGTGCCGCTCGCTTCCACCGACGCGACCGGAGTGGGCTTCATGGCTGCCGGGTTCCCCGCCGTGATTGGCGGCGTACTCGGCGGTGTTCTCATCTCCCTCATCGTGGTCGGAGCTTGGCGTCGCTTCGCCGCAGTCATCGCCTTCTCGATAATCGCCGGTGTTGGCGTGGCCGCCATTACGCAGGCGTGGCTTGGAATCTTGCAGGGTTCGTTCGTGCTCAACGTTGCCGCAATCTCACTATCCCTGCTGGCCACCGGAAGTTTCATCACCGGCATGAGCGCGCTCCTCGGGCGCGCAGGAACCGGGATCGGCGCTGTGCTCACGATTCTCGTGGCCAACCCCATCTCGTCCGCAGTGCAGCCGATGCAATTCCTGCCGTGGGCTTGGGGTGCCATTGGTCAGTACTTCGTTCCAGGAGCCACCACGACGCTGCAGCGGGATATCTCCTACTTTCCCCAGGCCGACCAGATGTTCCCATGGCTGGTGCTCGGCGCCTGGGCGCTCGTTGGTCTGGTGCTCGGGTTCGTTGGGCACAATCGCAACAGGAATATCTCCGCGGGCGATCGTATTCTGGAGGAGCGGTCAACCGACATCAGTGCGGCAGTCGCCCAGTGACTGAACGTGGGGCGTTCTTTCGCAACTCAGGGCGAAGGTGACTACTTTGGTGTGGGCGGGATGGCGAGAGTTCCGGTGATCGGCCCGCCAGAACTTCGACTGACGAAACAAAAGTAGTCGTGCTGGCCCGCTGCCCACTCCTGAGGTGTCGCAGCATAGCTGGCCGCAAATTGGATGTCGCTGTACTTGCCGGCCGCCGGATAATCGATCACGGTCGGCGCGGTGCAGAGCAGATTGATTTGCGCTTGCAGCGCATCCAGTCCCGGATACAAAGCCTGTGGGTCATCGCCGCCTTCGAACGTCCCCTTGGTCACCAGTTGCGCCGCATGATCGGCGGAACAGTCGACGACAGTGAAGCTCTCCGCCCACGGCCCCGTGTATGGGTCGAGGCATTCGCCGCCGAAAAGGTCGTCCCACGCATGCTCTCCCGGCGCAACAGGGCCGACAGGCACTGTGGTCGGGGTTGGCGTGGGGGTTGGAGTCGACGAGGCAAATACGGCCGGGGCCGGACCGAGCAGGGCGGGCACCCTCGTACCGATCACAAACAACGTGACAATAGCGAGGAGCGCAATGAGAGCACCACCCACCCAAAGCAGAACCACCTGCCTGCGGGAAATCCCCTCACGTCGCGGGCGCACCCGCGCGACAGCAACAGTCAGCGCGTCTGAGCTGCCTTGCGCACCTGAGCTACCCAGCAGAGCTGAACTGCCCAGCACTCTTGTGGCTGTGGTTTCGCCGTCGTGCGAGTCCGGGGTTGTGTCATAGTCGCGGAACTCGGTCTCGCCGAAGACGTCGTCCAATGCTGATCGCGCGCTGGAGCCAAGGGGTGAATGCCCTTGCGGGCTTTCGCTGTCGACGCCAGCGTCGGTGGCCGCCCCAGCCGCAGGACCATCAGCCGTACCCGCGTTCTCCGCATCATCGTCATCACCAGTCTGCGGCGGCGGAAAATGTGCGGCCATCCACGCATCGAGGTCGTCATCAGCGTGCGCGCTGGAGCCATGGGGCGAAGGCCCTTTCGGGCCTTCGCCGGCGACGCAAGCGCCGGCGGCCTCCGGTCCATCAGCATCCGGGTCACTACCGCTCGGATGCGGCGGCCATCCGTCGTCAGAACTCATCCGGCCAGTCCGAGATCAGCCAAATCGATTGCGGCGAGGTAGGGGTATCCGTCTGCCTCAATGATTTCGCGCGCGCCGGTGCTGCGGTCGACCACCACGGCAACCGCCACGATCTCGGCGCCCACTTTCTTGAGCGCTGCAATCGCTGAAAGCGGGGAACCTCCAGTCGTCGAAGTGTCCTCGACGACGATCACCCGTTTGCCGTCAAGCTCTGGGCCCTCCACCTGACGGCCACGGCCATGATCCTTGGGCTCCTTGCGCACGACGAACGCGTCATAGTGAAGACCCCGCGCTGCTCCCTGATGCAGGATTGCTGCCGCGATCGGGTCAGCCCCCATCGTCATCCCGCCGACGGCGGCAACATCAGGGACCCCGGCGATCAGGTCGAGCATAACCGTGCCGATGAGTGGCGCGACCCGATGGTCGAGACTGACCCTCCGAAGGTCAACGTAGAAATTGGCTTTCGCGCCGCTGGTCAGCGTGAAGTCGCCGTGGAACACGGCATCCCGCTGGATGTGGTCAATGAGCTGGCGGCGTGCGTCGGTCACGCACCAACTCTATTCATCATTCAGGAGGTGATGGGGCTGGGGTGATGATTACTGCGAACAGGTAGCGTTGTGGCATGCGTGTTGCGACTTGGAATGTGAACTCGATCAGAACCCGAGTTGGCCGCGTCGTCGACTGGTTGGTGCGCGAAGACGTTGACGTGCTCGGGATGCAGGAGATCAAGTGCAAACCGGAACAGTTCCCGGCCGACGCGTTTGAGGCCGCCGGCTACGACATTGTCGCCCACGGCCTCAACCAGTGGAATGGGGTCGCCTTCGCCAGCCGGCTCCCGATGACCGAAGTCGCTACCTCTTTTCCAAACCAACCAGGCTTCCTCAAAGGCGCTGAAGGGCCGGACCAACCTCTTGAGGCGCGCGCCATGGGCGTCACGGTCGACGGTGTTCGGCTGTGGAGCCTGTACGTACCAAACGGACGCGGGCTGGATGACCCGCACCTGCAGTACAAACTCGACTGGTTGGAGAAGTTGCGAGCCAGCACCGCCGATTGGCTCACCCAGCATCCGGACACCCCTCTGGCGCTGATGGGCGACTGGAATGTTGCGCCAACGGATGCGGACGTGGGCGATCCGTCCTTCATCCACGGCCAGTCCACCCACATTTCGATACCGGAGCGGGATGCGTTCGCCGGATTCGGCGAAATCGGGCTGAGCGATGTGGTGCGTCCGATTGTGCCAGAGGGTTACACCTTCTGGGACTACAAACAGCTCCGCTTCCCCCGCAATGAGGGCATGCGCATCGACTTCATTCTGGGATCACCCGCGTTTGCAGATCTCGTGACCGGCGCGCAGCACCACCGTGATGAGCGCAAAGGGGACGCACCGAGTGATCACATCCCGGTCAGTGTCGACATCGCGGTCGACTCGCCCGAGGATGATCTCGACAGACCGATGATCTTCTGAGTCGAGTCCGCCCAGCGGGATAAAGTTTCTCGTGTGACCACCATCCCGGATTCGAGCGCGCACGTTTCCGCCGCTGATGTGGACAATCTGGGCTCGAGTAAGGTCGTTCAGTCGGTTTTCGACCAGATTCTGGACGCCATTCACGTTGGGCGCTTGCAGCCTGGCGCACGACTCAGCGATGGAACGCTCGCCGCCGAACTTGGGGTGTCACGCACGCCGGTACGTGAAGCACTCCTCCGGTTGCGAGAAATTGGGGTCGTTGAGGCATCGGCAAGCCGGTTCACCAGGGTGGCCATTGTGAGCCCACGCGAAACCGTTCAGGCACTTGTCGTCTGGGCTGCTCTATACAGTGCGCTCGTCGATGAGGTACTGACGGTGGTTCCCGACGACGTGTACGAGGCAATGGCACAGGACCACGAGCAGTTCGCTGAGGCGGCGGCAAGGCTGGATTTGCAGGACATCGCCACCACAAATTTCTCCTTCTTCTCCCGAATGATGGCGTTGTCTGAGAACGCGCCGCTCCTCCGCGGCATTGTCTCCGTGGTGCACATCATCCGTTTGGGAAGTTTCCACCTCCCCGACTACATCGACTTCGCCGCGCTTTTTGATGCCCAGGCTGCGCTGCTCGCCGCGGTGAAAGCACAGGATGTCGCACTGGGGCATGAGGCGTTGTTGCAGGTTCGCAACCTGCGAGTGCCGACCTAGACGAGTACCGGTGCACAGCGGCCTACCCCACATTCTTGCGTCGCCCCGACACGAATCGCTACCTGGGGGCCTGACGGCGCAGTTTTTCGCAGGCTCCATCAATCAAATGTTGTGACGCGACGATTACCCTTTAATCACGAGCACCTTAACAACACGTGCAACCATTCAGGACGACGGGAGGTAAACCATGTCAGAACTCACACGCGAGAAGACCATCGTTGGCGAACCCGAGGTCGTCGAGGACGTCACAGCCAACACTCCCGCCTGGCTTCGGCTGAAGGGCGCGGTCACGTCACTGCGCGCGTACCAAATTCAGGATGGAAGCATCCCGGATGCCGCCCACTACGCGGAATCACGCGAGTTGGTCTCCACGATCACGCGCGAAATCGTGAATTTGCAACCCGCCTTCCCGCACGATGAGGCGTATCTGACCGCGCTCGTCGAAGATTTTGAGCGTTGGGCTGACGAAGGTTTTGGGATTCCTGACTTCTACGACTCGCTGATGGCGTTCGCCCCCGCAGCCCACCGGGTGAACGGCCTTCGCCACCTCGTTGTGTTCCCGATGTACACCCAGAATGGCAGTACCGACCGTTTGGTCGAAGCGGTCATCATTGAGGTCATCTGGCCCGAATTTGTCGCCGAGCTTGAGGCCGGCAACTACTCGAACAAGTTGTTCGTGCCGATCCGCTTCGTCGACTTCACGGCCGGCTACGACACGAACGCTGCAGTGCTGTTCCCGGAGACGGTCGCCGTACGCGAAACCCCGAAGTTCACCTGGGGCGCAATTTTCGCCGACCGCGAAGCCGCACGGTTCCGTCGGGTGGTCTCAGCGGCATCCGACATCACCGGCCTCGAACTGCCAGCGGATGCTGCGGAGCTGCTCGCCGACCAAAATCTGACGGAGGAAACCTTCGTCATGTGGGACCTCATCCACGACCGCACCCACATGCGCGGCGACCTGCCGTTCGACCCGTTCATGATCAAACAGCGGATGCCGTACTTCCTGTACTCGCTGGAGGAGTTGCGCTGCGACTTGACCGCGTTCCGTGAGTCGGTGGCCCTGGTGCGCGCCGACGACACGGATGAGGTAACCCGCAAGCACGCGCAACTCGTGCAGTATGCGGTCATCTTCGACCGGATCTTACGGTTCGCGCTCACCGGCAACCGTGTGCGCAACTACGACGGTCTCGGCGGGCAACTGTTGTTTGCGTGGATGCACCAGCACCACGTTCTGCACTGGACGGACACCAAACTCAGCATCGACTGGGCCGAAGTTCCGGATGTCGTCAACGCACTAGGTGAAGCGATCGGTGACCTGTACTGGCGTTCCATCGACAGGCCGAAGATCGCACACTGGCTCGCAGCACACGACCTGGTCTCGGCAACGCTCACACCGCATCCGGCGTCAAAGTGGGCTGCGCGCGACCTC
>JBDSZO010000068.1:0-9721 GCA_039925105.1 Terrimesophilobacter sp.
GCGCGAGCGCGTGCCGGCAACCGGCGTCACGTTCGTCGACAACTGGTCGGATGCCGAACTCACCGAGCTAAAGTATTGGTCTCTCGACAAACTGCACCTGAACGCGCTCGGGCACCGCCGGGTGGCCAGCAACGTGCTGAGGGCGCTGGATGTTCCGGTGCCCGAGTGGACCGACGAACCTCTGGAACTCGAACGCCCCGGCGTTATCGCCTACTGGCGCGGGTATGTGCTGCCGTGGATCGGGCGGCGACTCACCGGGCGATCATCCGGCGATGGTCGCGAAGCGAAGATCCCCACGCTGCAGCAGGTGGTCCCGGAGTAGCGGATCCAGCGCAACGTGCGTAATCTGGCGCTATACTTGTGTAGCACTCTCAAAATTCAGGAGTTGACCATGGGCTCAACAATGATCCGCCTCGACGACGAAACCGAAGCACGCCTCAACCGGCTGGCCGAGCGTACCGGCCGTTCCAAGTCGTTCTATGTGCGCGAAGCGACCCTCGAAAAGCTGGAAGAGTACGAGGACTTTTTTCTCGCCAAGGACGCACTGGATGAGTTCCGCCAGTCAGACGATTCCGCCATTGATCTTGCTGATGTCGAATGGCCCGCTGAGTGAGTTTTGCCGTCAAGGTAACACCGGCTGCACAAAAGCAGATCCGGAAGCTTGACCCGCAGGCGGCACGACGCATTCGTGTCTTTCTCGAGGACACGCTGACCGGCATCCGCAATCCGCGCGCACTCGGGAAGCCCCTGGTCAATCAGGACTTCTGGCGCTACAGGGTCGGTGACTACCGAATTCTGGTCAACATTCAGGACAGGGAGTTGGTCATCCTTGTCGTTGCGATAGCGCATCGACGAGAAATCTACCGAGACATGTGACTCGACGGCACTCGCACGTGTTTCGTACGTCGATAGTGCACGACGACGAGGAACGCGGCGATTGCCCCGAGCGTGTGCCAAATCGCGTGACCCTGAATGAGCGAACTCGGCGCGCAAAACGCCGCAGTCTGGTCGAGGATCCAAGTGACGTAGGCGAGCACCATCAGAATGAGGCCTGCACCGATCGCCCACATTTTCCGGGACCACAGGCGGTAACCGGTGACAAATCGCGTCAGCTCCAGGATGATGCCGGGCAGCAGAACGACCACAAACAGGATGCGCCGTGCATCCGGGTAGAAATACTGCAGCACGCCGAGCAACACACTCGCGACAATAAATCCGATGACCGCCGGCCGCGCGCGCAGGTGCCCGGAGCGGTAGAGCGCCCCAACGAACAGCAGCAGACCGAAGGTATACATCGAGAAGATGTCGAGGAACTGCCCAACGAACGACAGTGTTGAGTGGTAAAAAAAGCTCGACGCACCGATGAACACCATCGTCGCGGCGAGAAAACCCGTGAGGCTCCGTTCGCGCGTACCGGGAGCCGGCTTCGCCAGAAGCTGCGCCGCAACCCCGAGAATAATAAACGAGAAAGAACTGATCGAATTCATCACCTGGCCCGGAAAGAAACCCGCCGCCTGCTCACAGAAACACTGGGTTTGGGTGCAGGTGGCTACGCGATCGACGACCGCGGTCTGTGCGAGCAGGTCCGATATCCACCAGGTGATGGCGCACAGTGTTGCAGCGATGATGACGACGCCAAGGATGACGACGTTCCTGCGTAACCGCAGGCCACTTCGCATTTTGGGCTCCCCCGGAACGCGCGGTCAGGCCTGCTTGAAGTGGATGCCGGTAATCACGTCAACCGTGATCTGCAGGTAGTTCCATTTGTCACTGGGGTGGGTGGCGTGCATGTCGACAATCCCGGACGCCTCAATTGTCTCGTCGAACAGCATCCTGTTGGCGTGGCCGCGCGCCACAACGCTCCAATGCTTTCTGCCGCGGTGCCCATCCGCCTCAAACGCGACAGCTGACTGTGCCGCAAGTTCCATCAGTTTTGTCCCTGGGGCGCTGCGGAACAGGATGCTGTTCTCGTGCACCAGATAGTTGATGGGGAAGATGTCGGGAGCAGGTTCGGCCGTTACCGGGTCAACAACGACGGTGGCAAGCCTCCCAATGCCGTCATCCCCAAGCATTTTCCAGCACTCCTCAGGTGAGAGCTGTTCGTTGGTCGACTGGCGTTCATCGGTCATGGTTGATCTCCTCGTCCGAGCATTGCCTTGCCCCAGCGTAACTCGGCAAGGTCAGGCGACGTCGGCCGGTGGTGCCGAATTCTGCGGCCCTGCAGGTTTCAGAAGGTCGGCGTGGTGGATTTCCGCCACGTTGGGGTGCGCGCGCAACCGGTAGCGCAGTGCATTTTCGCCGTACGTCTCCAGGATTGGACTGTTGGTCGGGTCGAGCGAAAGCCCCCGCGCTTCGACACGCAATGCTTCGCCCAGTTCGAGCCGCGGCATTGTCGCATCCAGTGCCGGATTGAAGAAGAACGGGATCGAGATGCGATCCGAACCCACCTTCGGCGAAACGACCCGGTGCAGCGTGGCCTTCAAGTAACCGTCGGTGGCCAACTCAAGCATTTCACCGATGTTCACAATGAAGGCACCGGGGATGGATGGTGCGTCGATCCAGGTACCGTCATGCTCGACTTGCAGGCCCGCCTTGTCTGGCTCAACAAGCAAGAGGGTGAGAACGCCTCCGTCACGGTGAGCTCCAACTCCCTGCTTGGCAACATCGGCCGTTCCACCCGGGTACCGCACGATCTTGACCATCGGGAACGGATGCCCGGCGAAGGCGTCGTCGAAGACATCCGCTGGCGCACCGAGCGCGAGCGCCCAGGCTCGCAACAGACGCAGTGAGATGGCGGACAACTCTTCGGTCCACCGGATGATCGTGGGGGCGAAGTCGGGGAACGCCGTCGGCCACAGGTTCGGACCCTCAAGGCGCCAGAAATCCGCAACGCCGTCACCGCGAGGAACCTCCGCACGCTCCTCACCAATATCGATCTGCTCACGCCAGTCGACGTCACCGTTTGTCAGCTCCCGCCCGACGCGGGTGTAGCCGCGGAATTGTGGGCTGTGGACATTTTCGATGGCGAGCTTGTCGTCGTCCGGCAGCTCGAAGAAGCGGCGTGACACGTCCAGGATGTCGTTGATCAGTGTCTGCTCGACACCATGCCCGACGAGGTAAAAGAATCCAACGTCGTGGGTGACCTGGCGTAGCTGTTCGCGAAAACGTTCCGCGCCGTCGGCACCCGAGTCGAGGTCGGACAGGTCAAGGATGGGGAGTGAATGCAGCACCTTTCCATCGTGACAGCGAATTTCCTTTCGCGCAGAACATTACGTCGGCCCCAATTGTCTGGCTCAAAATGGTGTGCACTCACGCAAATGAGCGCTCGACCTGTATCGTGATCACGTGGCACCCGAGAGGAGAACTCCGGGCTCGCAGACTTCATTACGTGAAGCCAACCGGGCCAGGATTGTCGACGCCATCAAAAAGCACGGAGGTCTAACCCAGGTTGAACTTGCCGGTGTGACCGGACTTTCGCCGGCAACAGTGTCAAACATTGTGAAAGAGCTTTCCGCGAGTGGAGTTCTTCACACGACGCCGACCACCCAGAGCGGGCGCCGTGCACAGCACGTCACCCTCGCCCACGCGCTAGGCCTGGTCGTTGGAGTGCACTTCTCGACCCGTCACATGCGTATCGCGCTTGCGGATGTCGCCCACAAGGTGGTTGCAGAACACCACCTTCCGCTCGCGAAGGATCATCGAGCAGACAACGAACTTGATCGCACAACCCTGCTCATCGCGGACATGCTTGAGAATCTGCCTGCCACTATGAGCGAGGTGCTTGCGGTGGGTATTGCGATCCCGGCACCGCTGGATCGCCGATCCGGTACAACCGCCAGGAGCGGCATCCTGCGTGGTTGGGACGGGATCCCGGTCGCCGAGGTTATGGAGCGCAGGCTTTCCAGGCCGGTGTTCGTTGACAACTCAGCGAATCTTGGCGCGCTTGCGGAGCTGCGCCTTGGCGCAGCACGCGGGAAATCCGACGCCATCTATGTCGACATCGGCGACGGGATTGGTGCCGGCTTGATCATCAATGGCCAGATCTATCGCGGCCATAATGGGAGCGCCGGCGAGTTCGGCCATACGACGATCGTCGAGAATGGGCCACTCTGCCGGTGTGGCAGCAGAGGCTGCCTTGAGGCTATCGCTGGCGGTTACGCCATCATCGACAGCCTCAAGCCAACGCACGGCAACCTCAAACTCAACGACATCGTGACGAAGGCGATGGGCGGCGATGACGGGTGTGTTCGCGCATTGGCTGACGCCGGCAGGCATATTGGTGTTGCGGTCGGCAATCTCAGCAACCTGTTCGATCCGGAGCGCTTGATCATCGGCGGGGAACTTGCACGCGCCGGCGAAATCCTGCTGGGCCCGATCCGGCACGCGATGGAGCGTGCGGTCATTGTCGATGGACCTGCGGTTCCGGACATCGTGCAGGGTCAACTCGGCGCTCGAGTGTCTGCCCTTGGCGCGGTCGCCTACGCGATCGATCAGATCGCAATTGGAAACGGTGAGACGATCAGAAGCGGTGAAGCGATCGCCAGCTAGGACACGATTCCCTGAGAATTCGTAATTCCTTGAGTTCAAGACTTGACGCCAAGCTGAGATAGGTGCGATGCTCAGTCCAGCCGCCAGTGTAGGCGGATCCCTACGGAGGTTTCTCAATGAAGATCGCCACCTTGAGAGCGGTAGCAGTCGCTGCCGCGCTCCTGCTCACAGCGGCTGGATGTGCCAACGGGTCGGACAATGCCGGAGGCGGTGGAGGCGGCGGCACCACGACCAACGCCAAGATCGGCCTCCTTTTGCCCGACTCTGTCACCGCACGATACGAAAGTGCGGACAAGCCTTACTTCGAGGCGAAGGTCAAGGAACTCTGCGCCGATTGCTCGGTTCTGTACGCGAATGCCGACGGCGATGCCGCGAAGCAGCAACAGCAGGCTGAATCGATGCTCACCCAGGGCGTGAAAGTTCTCGTGCTTGACCCGTTCGACGGCGAGGCCGCCGCGGCGATCGTCGCGAGCGCGAAGGCCAAGAGCGTTCCCGTCATCTCCTACGACCGGCTCATCAACAGTGCCGACCTCAACTACTACATCTCATTCGACAACGAGAAGGTCGGTGAGCTTCAGGGGACCGCGCTGGTTGAAAAGCTCAAGGCCGATGGTGTGCAGCCGGGCGACGGCGGCATCCTGATGGTCAACGGTTCGCCGACGGACAACAACGCAAGCCAGTTCAAGGCCGGTGCACACAAGATCATCGACGCGAGCGGATACAAGGTTCTTGCCGAGTTCGACACACCCGGCTGGGACCCGGTGAAGGCCCAGGACTTCGTGGCTGGCCAGATCACCAAGTTCGGTAGCCAGATCAAGGGCATTTACGCGGCCAACGACGGCACCGGCGGCGGCGCAATCGCGTCGCTCAAGGCTGCCGGCGTGACCCCACTCCCGCCGGTAACCGGACAGGATGCTGAGCTTGCCGGAATCCAGCGGATCCTCGCGGGCGATCAGTTCATGACCGTCTACAAGGCACTGAAGCCCGAGGCTGAACGTGCCGCGGAGCTGGCCATCGACCTTGTCAACGGCAAGACGGACAAGGGCGACACCACCGTGAAAACCAAGGGCGGCGCGGAGATCCAGTCGTTCCTGCTGGTTCCGGTAGCCGTGACAGTCGACAACATTGAAAGCACTGTTGTCGCCGACGGGTTCTACAAGGCGAGCGAGATCTGCACCTCGGCTTACGCCGACGCCTGCACCAAGGCAGGCATCAAGTAGTTCGAGTATCCATCCGGTCGGGGTCGCTGGTTTGCGACCCCGACCGGGTGTACGTTCGCAGCTAGATGCCAAGACTCAAAAACGCAAGACCCGCTGTATCGAAGGAGATATCGTGACGCTGGAAGCCCCGTTGGCCCCGCAAGCACCACTGCCGAAGGAACCCGTGTTGACTCTTCGGGGCATCTCGAAGAACTTTGGTGCGGTCCAGGCCCTGACGGCCATCGACATGGACATCTATGCGGGTGAGGTTGTCGCGATTGTTGGCGACAACGGTGCCGGCAAGTCAACTCTGGTAAAGATTCTTGCGGGTGTGCACGGTGCGGATGCCGGTACGATCACATTCAACGGTCGGCGCGTGTCCATCCCGACGCCGGCGGCGTCGCGTGCCCTTGGACTTGCCACCGTCTTTCAGGACCTCGCCCTGTGCGACAACCTCGACGTTGTGTCCAATCTCTTTCTGGGGCGCGAGGTCGGTGGCTTCACGCTCCAGGAGGAGGAAATGGAGAAGCATTCGTGGACGTTGCTGCGCCAGCTCTCCGCGAAAATCCCCTCCGTGCGAACCGCCGTTGCCTCCCTCTCCGGCGGCCAGCGTCAGACGGTGGCCATCGCGCGGTCACTGATCGGCGACCCGCAGGTCGTCATCCTGGACGAACCCACCGCGGCGCTCGGTGTCGCGCAGACTGCGGAAGTTCTGAACCTGATTGAGAACCTCCGCGAGCGCGGACTCGGTGTTGTATTGATCAGCCACAACATGGCGGACGTGCAGGCCGTGGCCGACCGGGTTGTTGTGCTTCGGCTGGGGAGAAACAATGGCGACTTCCGCATCCCCGATGTCAGTTACGAGGAGATCATCTCCGCCATCACCGGGGCAACCGACAACGCCGTAACACGCAGGGCATCGGCCCACGGATCACACGAGGGACGCGACTCATGACGAACGAGACTACGAAGTCGAACGCCAGCGGCGATGCGCCAAAGGACCTTGCTGTGGACATCAGTGATGAACGTCTTGTGCGCCATGAGGGTCTTGGCGGTGCGGTGCGCGGTTTCTTCCAGCGCGTGCGTGGAGGGGACCTCGGCTCGCTTCCGGTCGTCATCGGCCTCATTCTGATCTGGGGGGTCTTCCAGGTCATGAACCCGAACTTCATGTCCTCGAACAACCTGGTCGATCTGACCATGCAGAGTGCGGCGACTGGGACGATCGCGATTGGCGTTGTGCTGGTTCTGCTGATTGCTCAGATCGACCTGTCGATCGGTTCGGTGAGCGGTTTGGCTTCGGCGATCCTCGCTGTGGGGATGATCCAGTTGGGTTGGCCAATTTGGGTCGCTGTTCTCGTGGCGCTTGCTGCAGCGGTGGCGATTGGGTTTCTCTACGGGATTCTGTACACGCGTTTCGGTGTTCCGACCTTCGTGATTACACTCGCCGGGTTACTCGCGGTGCTCGGTTTACAGCTGAAGGTTCTTGGGCCGAACGGCTCCATTAACCTCCCCTATGACTCGTGGATCATCCAGCTGGGCACCACAATGTTCTTGCCACCGTGGGCCGCCTACGCCGTCGCGATTATCGCTGTGCTGGCAATGTTCTTCTCTGACTGGTTCCGCTCACGCCGACGGGTCAACGCCGGCCTCACGGGTGATCCGTTGACGGTGATGTTCATTAAGTCGGGGCTGCTTCTTGTGCTGCTTCTCGTTGCGGTCTGGTACCTGGCTACGTCGCGCGGGCTCGGTGTCATGTTCGTGCTGTTTGTGGCGTTTGTCGTCATCATGAACTTCTTTCTAACCCGTACCCGTTGGGGGCGCGCGGTGTATGCGGTTGGCGGGAACGTTGAGGCCGCTCGACGCGCAGGCATCAAGGTGAATCGCATCGTCATCTCGGTGCTCATGCTCGGGACGATGTTTGCAGCGATCGGTGGCCTGTTCGCGACCGCTAGGTTGACGGCGGCAACCCTGTCGAGCGGGGGCGGCGACACGAACCTTGTGGCGATTGCGGCCGCGGTCATCGGTGGTACGAGCCTGTTTGGTGGGCGTGGAAGCGCGTATTCCGCGCTCCTGGGAATTCTCGTGATCCAGTCGATCTCGAACGGGCTTTCACTTTTGAACTTCGATTCGTCGGTGCGGTACATGATCACCGGTGCTGTGCTGCTTCTGGCGGTCATCATCGATGCGCTGTCCCGCCGCTCGCGCGCGACGCACGGGCAGGCGTAGCGGTACTGACGTTCGGCGATCGCCGCTAGTGGCGTGACCAGAACTGCCGGAGCAGCTCATTGGCACCGTCGGCATCCTGCGGGCGATGTCTGTGCCCGGAAAGTACTAAACGTTCAGCGCCGAGGTCGACCATCGCCTCGGCGACTTCGTTATACAGATCGCTCCAGCCTCCGGTGGCCACGAGGGTTGGAACCGGGAGCCCGACTTCGGCTTGCAGGGTCGTCGGCCACGCCAAAGACGGGGGTCATTGCGGCGACGACATGCCCACCTAACTGCTGGCCAAGGATTTCGAGGATGCGTGACGCATCCCGACCCGCGTCGTCACCGAGCTCGTGTCGGTTGAGGAACACCCAGTCGTCGTCTGCTTCGGCGGCCTGCACCGGCCAGGCGGTACGGCCGGAGTTGCCAGCACCGTGGAGGAAAACGACGGTCACGTCTGCCATTATCTACGCTTCAGGAGGTACCGTGAGCGGGTTGGCTGGTTCAGTCGAGTTCGGGCCTTCCGCATTTTCTGTCTTGCTTTCTGCAGCGCACCCGGTGAGCAGGAGCGTGAGGGCCAAAAAAGCGCTGACAGTGGTTGCCTGGTTGCGTATCGTCACGATCTCTCCTTGGTCGAAGCGGTACGGGATCACCGTAGAATCGGCCTAGACCACGCAATGGCCCCCGCAGATCAGTCGCTCGAGCTTGCGAGGCTAGTGAGGGAGCGGCCTCGTCGAGGATCTCAACGCCCAAACAGGCGTGAGAAGAAGCCACCTTGGTTTGATTTGGCCGCTTCGATCTGTGCTGGGGTGTGTTTGCCCCCGCACCATTGGTCGGCGGGCACGCCCCTCTTCACCATTTGCACGTGGTCGCCGCATCCTGCCCAGGTTGTCTTACCGCAGGTTCGGCATTTCGTTGCATGGCACATCAAGCGCTCTTTCTGTTGGTTGATTTATACCCTAGGGGGTATAAAGAATTTACCCCAGGGAGTATTCCTACAGTCAATCGTGCATAGTGGATGCCCAGCTAACCGCGCGACAGTTCGGAGCAAACTTCCGATGGGCAATTAGCCAGAGACCCCTCATCGGCGAAACGGCGGTGGCCCAATAGCCCGTGTGGTTTTGTCGCGGTCTTATCTTTCGCCGTCACGGCCAAGAGCCTTCTTGTCAACTTCTGGGCTCTCGCCGTCGTGCTGCACGGAATCCTCTGAGCTTTCTAATTCCGGGGCGGGCTGAGCTTTCGCTGGTTGGGCTTCGGACGATTGTTTTCCGGCGAGCGCACGGCCGTCGCGATAGATGGAAATCTCTGGCTCTCGATGGCGTCGCATCTGCACCACAAACAGCACGACCCCGAGGGCGACCGCGGCGAACGATGCCCACACGTTGGCGGGGATGCCCAGAAACACGTCGCTTGTCGGGTCGATCCGGATCGATTCAAGCCAGCTGCGGCCGAGCCCGTACCAGATGAGGTAGAGGGCGAAGGTGCGGCCCCAGCGGAGCTTGAAGCGACGCTCGATCAGCAGGATCACCGCAACGCCAATGAGGTTCCAGATGATTTCGTAGAGGAACAGTGGGTGAAAGAGTGTCCCGGCCGGCAGATCTTTCGGAAACATGGTGTCGGTCGGCAGAATCTCCAGCCCCCACGGCAGGGTCGTGGGGAGTCCGAAGAGTTCATGGTTGAAGTAGTTGCCGATCCGTCCCATGGATTGGGCGACGAGCATGGCTGGCGCGACGGCATCCGCGAACGACCAAAACCGGATGCCCACACGC
>JBDSZO010000069.1:0-2036 GCA_039925105.1 Terrimesophilobacter sp.
TGCTCGGTTCCGATGTAGTTGTGGTTGAGCAGCTTGGCCTCTTCCTGAGCCAAAACCACCACGCGTCGGGCGCGATCCGTAAACCGTTCGAACATCTCACATCTCCTTGGGCACCGTGCGGTTTGTACCACCTTGCAGGTGTGGTGCCCTACAAAGAGAGTAACGACCGAACCTTGTGGATACTGCCCCTGTTCGCCAACGGCGTTACGGTCTCGCGGGGCCCAATCCGGTCATCCGTGCGCTGCCGACCGGCATCCTCTCCGCCCCGTGCTTTCCCCGTTTTGCAGGACGTCTTTGGGATGACTTGGATTTAGCGCGTAGTCCACTCAAAATTGGCGCGTTTGTCCTGCAAAACGGGGATGTGGATGCGCAATTTGGGGGCTAGGCGATCTCGCCGGAAGCGAAGAGGGCGTCGAGGCGATCGAAGTTTTCGTCCATGCCGCTGTCCATATCGGACAGCATCCCGTCGCGGTCCTCAAGTGTCGGAAACACCGAGCGGCCCTCAAGTCGACAGCGTTTGCCATCCAGGTCGACAAAATTCAAAATCTCGAGGTTCGGGTGCTCGGGATTGCCCTCAAATTCAAAGGTCTGCACGATTCGACGTGGTGCTGTCACCTCATGAAATGTGCCGTGGAATGCCCACTCTCCACCACCACTCGCAACGACGTAGCTCCACGACCCGCCAGTGCGCGCATCCCACTCCCGCATGCGCACCTCGGTGCCGGCGGGACCAGTCCACTTGGCGACCAAATCGGCCTCGGTGTGCGCGCGGAAGACGAGCGCGGCCGGCGCTTCAAACTCTCGGGTGAAGGAAATCGTTTGCTCGCCCGGAAGGGCAGTGACGACGCGCTTGCTGGTCATTTATGACTCCTTCATTTCTTCGAGCACGGCATCCAGCCGCGTGTAGCGAGCCTCGAGCGTCGCACGGTGTGCATCCAGCCAGTCGGCGGTGCGGATGAGCGCCGCGGCCTCAAGGTGCACAGGCCGCGACTGGGCGACCCTACTCCGCGAGACAACACCGGCCGCCTCCAGAACCTTGATGTGACGAGACACTGCCTGGAGCGAAATGGGGAACAGTGCGGCGAGCTCATTGACCGTCGCGTCGCCGTCGGTGAGCCGTTCGACGATCATCTGTCGAACCGGGTCTCCGAGGGCGGCGAACGTGTCGGTCAGTTCGAGTTGCGCCAGCATCCGCTTTCCTTATTCTACTGTTTGGTTGAATACAGACTACGGGCCGATGCCGCCCCGCGCAAGCCATTTGCCGGCACCCCCTCACTCTCGATCGTTTTCCCTGTTGTGCAGGACATTTGCCCCTACGATCCGATTTGATGCGGTGCCCGCCGGACTCCGGCGCAAATGTCCTGCAAAACAGGTAGTTGCGGAAAGGATCTAAGGTTGTTACTTTAACGATTATCGTTGTTATCGAATATCGTTAGGTTTGAAATGTCCACCATGTCAAAGTCGGACCGCACCGGACTACTCACCATTCAGTTCGTCTCCCTTCTGTTCGGTGCGATCGCGCTCGCAGCCGGCGCCATCTCCGTCGCCACAGCCGCGGCCAGTGAGAGCGTGGAAATGCGTCTGCCGTCTGCTGTATCCCTCCCGGCGAGCGCGGTCGGCAACCCGGAAGCAACTGGCGTCCCGAGAATCCTGGACGGAACTCTCACGACCGCGGTGGCCGACGTCGCGGATCCCGGCCCCGCCGTGCGTACGCTTCTCGCCCTTGGCTCAGGATTCGGGGCGCTCGTTGCCGTAGCGCTCGCACTCGCCGTCGCTCACCTGTGCTGGAGGCTGTACAAGGGAAATCCGTTCGTTGCCAGCGTGACCCGCACGATGTGGATTGCGGCCGCAGCGCTCACGATCGGAAGCCTGCTCAGCCAGGGCCTCCTTGGCTTCGCCTCCTGGCAGGCACTGACCGAGCTCCACCTCGACGCCGCGCAGTTCCCACTCGAAATGTTCTTCGACCTCGTGCCTGTTTTTGCGGGGCTAGCCCTGCTGCTCGTGGCGAGCGCGTTCCAACTTGGCGAGCGGATGCA
>JBDSZO010000070.1:0-12188 GCA_039925105.1 Terrimesophilobacter sp.
GGCCAAATCCTGCGAATCGAATCGTCAGCGCTCGAAGAGGTCATCCCATATTGTGCAACGTCCACGCCGGCTCGCGCCAACCGAGGATCGCTTCGACCATGCGAACAGCCGCCACGGTTGCCCGCACATCGTGCATCCGGATGATGCGCGCGCCCTCCAAAACGCACACCACGGCTGCCGCAAGCGACCCCTCCAGACGCTCCCCCTGCTTGCGGTCGATCGCCTCGCCGATGAAATCTTTGTTGGAAACCGCGGCAAGGGTCGGAAAACCCAGGTCGACAATCTCGTGCAACCGACGGGTCAACTCGAGCGAGTGGTACGTGTTCTTGTTGAGGTCGTGACCGGGGTCGACGATGATCCGCTGGTCCGGGATGCCTGCAGCGTTCGCACGCCGGATCCGATCGGTCAAGAAGTCGATCACTTCGGCAACCACGTCAACATATTCTGGGCGCGGCGGTTCGGCCCGCGGCGGGGACATGCTGTGGGTGAGCACGAGAGTCGCCGATGTTCCGGCCACGGTGGACGCCATGTCGTGATCGAACAGCCCACTCGTGTCGTTGATAACGGCAGCCCCCGCATCGATGGCGGCCTTTGCGACGGCGGCGCTAAACGTGTCCACCGAGATGACGACGTCCGACTCAGCGGACACCGCCTCGATGAATGGGATCACCCGTTCGAGTTCCTCATCCAGGGTCACCACCGGCCCTCGGCCGAACGGCACCCCACCGATGTCCACCCAATCGGCCCCATCTCTCACCGCGGCGAGCGCAGCCGTCACCGCCGTATCGAGCGCGAAGGTCGACCCTTTGTCAAAGAACGAATCCGGCGTGCGGTTGATCACCGCCATGACCGCGACCTCCCGGCCGAAGTCGAAGGTGCGGCCGCCGATCGTCCTCAGCAACGAGATCTCCTTAACAACTCGCGCCTCTCAGCAATTACAGCTCCTCGAGTGGGACCGACTCGTCGCCCAGTTTCGCCTCATCCACAGCCTTGCCTTCGCGGATGATGCGCTGCACCTGCTCGTTGACGTCCCAAATGTTCACGTTCATTCCGGCAACAACTTTGCCGTCGGCGACCCAGAACGCGATGAACTCGTGCCCTTCGCGGTTGCCGCGGTACACCACTTTCGCACCCTTGGTGAGCGGACCGTATCCGGAATATTCCATTCCCAGGTCGTACTGGTCAGTGTAGAAGTAGGGAATGTCGTCGAAGCTGACATCCTGCCCGAGCATCGCCCGCGCTGCCGCTGGGCCCTCGTTCAACGCGTTCGCCCAGTGCTCACTGCGCAGGCGCTGCCCGATCAGCGGATGCATGGCGTTCGCGACGTCACCGGCTGCGTAGATGTCCGGGTCGCTGGTCTGCAGTGAAGCGTCGGTGAGGATGCCGCGCTCAACCTCGAGCCCGGCTTTTTCGGCGAGGCCGACATTGGGTATCGCGCCGACGCCAATCAGCACGAGGTCGGCGGGGAATGTTTCGCCGGAGTCCAGAGCAACACCCGTCACTTTCCCGCCTTCGCCGACGATCTTGTCGACGATGACCGAGGTGTGCAGATCAACCCCGTGCTCCTTGTGCATTTCGGCGAACAGGGTGCCGAGTTCATCACCGAGCGCGATGGCCAGAGGAATCGGATCGCGCTCAAGAATGGTCACCTCGTTGCCGAGGGTGCGGGCGGTCGCGGCAACTTCCATGCCGATCCAGCCGGAACCAATCAGCACCAGCTTCTTGCCGCCAGCCTTCAGTTGGTTCTGCAACGCCATCGAGTCATCAAGCGTGCGCAGGTAGTGCACGCCGTCGAGTTCTGCGCCATCGATGGTGAGCACGCGTGGTGACGAACCGGTAGCAAGCAGCAACTTGTCGTACGTCAACTGGGTGCCACTTTCGACAGTCACCACGTGTTGGGCCGGGTCGATCCCAATCACTCGAGTATCGGTGAGAAGGTCTATGCCATTTTCGGCATACCACTCCTTGGGGTGCACATAGACGGCGTCCAGCCCATCCGATCCGTTGAGGTACCCCTTGGACAGCGGAGGCCGGATGTATGGGGCGTGTGCTTCTCCGGCGATCAATCTTATGGAGCCGTCGAAGCCTTGCTTGTGCAATTCTTCTGCTGCAGCTGCCCCAGCGAGTCCGCCTCCAATGATGACGAAATTCTGTTCGGTGGTCATGTCGTTCTCCTCATTTACCTAAGTTCTAGTCAATCATCGGATGGCCGAATGTGGGCCGTGGATTTTGTTTCGCAAGTCGGCATTCGCCGCCAACTCTCCCAGGAACGCGGTCGTGGTCGTGGTCGTTCCGGCCGCTTGCACGCCGCGCATTGACATGCACAGGTGTTCGGCCTCGAGCACGACGCCGACACCGCGAGCATCAAGTTGTTCCTGCAGGTAGTTGGCGATTTGCATTGTGAGACGTTCCTGTACCTGAAGGTCGCGGGAGAACAGTTCGACGACGCGGGCGAGCTTGGACAGTCCGACCAGTCTTTCGCCGGGCAGGTACCCGACGTGAGCTACCCCACGGAATGGCAACAGATGGTGCTCGCAGAGGGAGTGGAACGGGATGTCCCGAACCGTTACCAGGTCGTGGTAACCCTCATCGTTCGGGAACGTGGTCATGCTGAACTCGCGCGGCGTGAGCAATTCCATGAGGCTCGCGGCCACCCGACGAGGGGTGTCAGCGAGGTGCGGACTCGTGACATCCTTCCCGAGAGCGGTGAGCAGTTCGGCAACTGCAGCCTGGGCGCGGTCCGGTGCGACTCCGTTCGGTTCAACGAGTGCCAGGTGTGGGTACTCGGGGGCAGCTGCCCTTGCGATTGCCTCTGTGCCTGCCACCGTGGCGACTGCGCGCGGCTGATCAAGCATCGCGTTCAGCCTTTGCTCCGCTGTGAGACCGCTGCCGGCGACCAGGCGAGCCTGGAAAGTGCCAGCGCTGCGACGAAGAGGCCGAAGTCGCGCAGGGCGACGTCGAAGAATCCGGGGAGCAGGAGCAGGTTCACGATGATGCCGGCGAGCCAGGCGGCGACCAGAAGGGATCCCCACTTCGGCGTGACCAGCACAGCGATGCCGGCGATGATTTCGACGACTCCGACCGCGTACATGAACTGTTGCCCACTGATCGGCAGGATGTCGGTGACGATGTGCGTCAGGTAGTTGGGCCAGTCGGTGAGGATGTTGAAGAACTTGTCGAGCCCGAAAAGGATCGGGGCAATGGTGAATACGGTTCGCAGTAGTGCGAATGCTTGCCAGGCGGGGTCACGTTTGAAAATGGATACGGTCGCGGGTGCGAGTTCGTGTGTTGCGGCGGTCATGGTGTCTCCTTCCAAAAGCCAACAATTCTGACTTTAGAACGAGAAAATTCTTTTGTCAAGATTGACTATTTTAGAAGTACAATGGAACCATGAGTGAACCCGTGACCGACCAAATCTCCGCTGTCGCCTCCATCAGCGATCCGCAGCGGCGCGCCCTCTACGACTTCGTGAGTCGCAGCGGCGGACTGGTCAGTCGCGAGGAAGCCGCGCAGGCGGTAGGAATGCCGCGCAGCACCGCCGCGTTCCACCTCGACCGGCTCGTCGAGGACGGCGTGCTGGAAACAGACTTCAAACGCCTCAGTGGCAAGACCGGTCCAGGAGCCGGCCGCCCATCCAAGCTGTATCGTCGGGCGCGCCGCGAGATCTCAGTCTCCATGCCTCCCCGCCGGTACGAACTCGCAGGCAACCTGCTCGCAGCTGCTATCGAGGAGGCTGATCGCACCGGCGAGCCGGTACGTACGGTGCTCGCCGACCTCTCTGCCGCCACCGGACGCGAGCTTGGAGCATCGGCTGGATCGCTTGACGCCGCACTGGAGACCTGCGGTTACGAACCGCGTGACGACGGCGATGGCGGAATGGTGCTCACGAACTGCCCGTTCGACAACCTCGCCACCAAACACACCGATGTCATCTGCCACGCCAACGTTGCCCTGTTGCAGGGTGTCGCGGACGGCGCATCCGAGACCGAGCGCACGGTCGAGTTCGTTGTGCCAACCGACGGATGCTGTTGCGTACGCGTTGCGGCGAAATGACGGAGACCATGTTTTTTTCTTCTAAGGCCTCGCGCGGCGCAACTTGCCGAGCGATGTTCGCCCCGCATCCACGTCGGGGTGCTGGACTGTAGCCATGACCGGTTACACGGCCCAATATCCACGGCCAGACCATTTCATACTGCACCTCAGCGACACCCATTTTCTCGCAGGGGAAGACCCGCTGTACGGGCTGGTCGACAGCGAGTCACGATTGCGGCAGCTTTTCGACGAATTGGAAGCCTCAGGGTCCCGCCCGGAAGCGATCGTGTTCACGGGCGACCTGGCCGACAACGGTGAGCCGGATGCGTACGCGAAACTCCGCGCAATAGTCGAGCCCGCGGCTCACCGCCTCGGCGCTCAGGTGATCTGGGTGATGGGTAACCACGACGATCGCCGCGCCTTCCGCGGCTCCCTGTTGGGCGAGGCGCCGGCCGGCACCCCCATTGATCGCGTTGACGACATCAACGGCCTGCGAATAATCACCCTCGACTCGACGGTTCCCGGACATCATTACGGCGATGTGTCGGATGCCCAGCTTGTCTGGCTCGGCTCTGTGCTCTCCACCCCGGCCCCGCACGGCACCATCCTGGCCATGCACCACCCGCCGATTCCGTGCGTTCTTGACCTTGCCGTGACCGTCGAGTTGCGCAGGCAGAAGCACTTGGCTGCGGTGATCCGAGGCAGCGATATTCGCAGCATCATCGCCGGCCACCTGCACTACTCCGCGACCGCCATGTTCGCCGGAATCCCTGTCTCTGTCGCGTCAGCCACCTGTTACACCCAGGACCTCAACGTGCCGCTGGGGGGAACTCGTGGCCGTGACGGAGCCCAAGCGTTTAACCTCATCCACGTCTACGACGACACGGTGCTGCACTCTGTGGTTCCGGTCGGCGGGTACGCAACGGTCGCCTATGTGACGCCGGAGGAGACCGCTGCGATCCTGACCAGGAAGGGCATCACGATCGCGCCTGCGAAAAATCCACGCCTGATAGCTCCATCGGCGAGCGAGGGGCAGGCACACGCGCGCGAACTCACGACGGTGAGCTAGGGGCTGTTCTCGCTAGAGAGCCTGCTCGGTCAACGCAGCAGCCTTCTTCTCCCAGGGCGCGGCAATCGGAAAGTAGTCCTCGAGGAATGAGCGCACCGCTGTGGCGCGATCCTCCACCGAAATTTCGGGAAAGCTGCCGTCGTTCAGGCAGAAGAAGTCGTGCGAGCGTTTGCGCAGCAGTGACGTCATCATGGCCAACCCTGCATGGGATGTCGTGTCGACGTACTTAACTTTCGCCTGCTCCTGGACGACCGCCCGTCCCGTCATCAGCGCGTAATAGTGGTACAGCGAGTTGGTCACAGAGATGTCGGTTGCCTGGCGGAACGCGCTGGCACTGGTTCGGGCGAAGTCGTCAGGAAACTCTCTCTCGAGTTCCTGCAACACCGACGTGCGCAATGGGGTCGCCGCATGCTCAAGGTGGCGGGTGATGACTTTGCCAAACTTTTTCTCCAGCAGCCGCCGATTGACTCGTGCTGCGTTCTCGAATCCGCTGCGGGCAACATGACTTTCGCCAGGGCCGATTCGGGTGCGCGCTTCGATGAATTTGCTGATGCCTCCCGGCGAGAAAAACATTTCCGGGTGCACCGTGCGCCCGAAAAACATGTCGTCATTGGAGTACAGGAAGTGTTCGCTGATGCCAGGAATGTTGTGCAGTTGGCTCTCGACGGCGTGCGAGTTGTGCGTGGGCAGGTCGCTCGGGTTGCGGAAAAATTCTTCGCTGCGCACGACCCTCACCCGCGGATGCTGATCCAGCCAGGACGGCGTTGGCGAGTCGGTCACAATATAGATGTTGCGAATCCACGGCGCAAAAAGGTTCACCGAGCGCAGGGCATACTTCAATTCGTCGAGCTGGCGGAATCGTGCTTCCGAACTGTCGCCCTCACCGACCACATAGCTTTCCATGCGCCGCGCACGCGCACGCTGCCACTCGAGTTCTGCGCCGTCCACCCAGGAGAACACCATGTCGATATCGAATCGGATATCGCTGGCCAGGGCGTCAAACATGCCGTGCAGCGTTGGCCAGGTCTGGCCGTGCAACTCGACGGTGCTCTCGACGAATTCGGCACGCGGCAGCGAGTGCCGCATGTGCGCGTTGGGGTTCGGTGCCTCAATCTCCTCTGCCCCAAAATCCCAGAGCTCCAGTCGCACCCCTTCTGACGCGCCATAGCTAAGGTTCCCCTTTGGTTCGACGCGGGGGCGGTAAAGCACGAACGCCCGACCCTTCAAGCCGGCGGTCGTCGAGCCATCGGCCAGCAGAGTCGCGAGCTGACGGGCATCCGACTTCACGGGCTTCCCCATTTGGCTCAGGCGGGCAGGCTTGGAGTAGAACGGTTCATTCTGGCAGGCGGCCGCCAGGGCAAGGCGAAGCGCGCGACGGTCCTCCCGATCAACGACGAGAACAAGCTCATCGTGGTCGCCGCGAACGAGCAGAAATCGAATTTCGGCGTCCACGAGAACCGCGCGCAGGAAGAGCAGGTCCTCGATCATGGTCTCGCGCGGTGTGAGAGTGCTGTTGCGCAGGGTGAGCTGGCCGTCGTAGAGGACAACATCGTCACGATTCAACACTCGCGGGGACGAAACACGTTCAACCATCTCAGGCCCAATCTTTGAGCCTGGCGGACGTGCCCGGCCAGACCGATTGTCGGTGAGCCGTTAGCTTAAGGAAGTCTAGCGCCCGAAGCTGTGAGCCCTTTCCGTGCCGGCGGCGACAAGGACTGTTGCCGCCGGCACGGGGGTCGGGCGCGATTTACCGGGCCGCGAGCTCGAACTCGAGCTCTTCCGGTGCGTCGAGTACATCGAGCGATTCGACGGCATCCGCGTGCACGGCATCGACAACGTCGTCGAGTTTGGCGTCCAGCAATTGCCCCTCACGGAGTTGCTGCTCGCTCTGCTGCTCGCTGCGTTGCGCCTCGAGCCGCTCCACAGCGATACGGTGTCGCTCCAGTTCGCGGGGCATCCGCGCTTCGCGTTGCCTCCACAGTGTGTAGTTCAGGTAATCGGACATGGTGGTGCTCCTTCAGAATTTAGGTTGAGTGTCGTGTGCCGAGCACAGCGAACGGGCGCGGCAGTGAGGACTGGCGCAGTGCCAGTTGGGGAAACGTCGTTAGTGATGACAAAAAACATCGGTGAACCTCATCGTGTGAGCGCATCTCGCGCTCCGATGAACGGTTACGCGGTGTGCGGGGTGGAAGTGAAGGGGCAGAGGGCGGCGCGGAACGCGTCAACGAACGCGGCACGAGGTGTGAATATCATCATTATTGGGCCCTCCTTTCTTCCTTCTGGTGCGCCAAGAGTGCGCACAACGTCATCGATAATACTCGCCGCTCGACGGTTTGGCTAGAACTTTTTTGGCGTCAATTTTGCAGCAATGCTCAGGCCGCGAGTGGCTTGGTTCCCTGGCGGCATATCCGCTGCCGCCTGATTCGTTCATCCGATTCGACCTTGTCGGCTCAGCGATGATTCCGTCGGAGCCTCCCGCGTGAGACCATGCCTGCCGCCCCCACCCCTCGCGCTGAACGAAAACGAAGGACAATCGCCAGTGTTGACGTCGTTCGGACACAATTCGACGCGATCGAGCGGCTTCTCCTTCGTTTTCGTTCCGCCGTTTTCGTTCAGCGCGGGACGACCTCGGCGCCACAGCGCCAGCACACAGCAGGGAGCGCACCCTCAATCAGGGCACCGCACTCGTCGCAGACATGCTCCAGCCAGCACACCGGATCGCCCGCCGACGTGAACTCTTCGCGCTCCATCCTTCAATTCTGCACCCGAAAACCACCGATCAACACTCAGGAATCATCCAGCCAACACGCAGATACTGGGGAGATGAGTGATGGACCGAAAATTCTCATTGTCGACGACGAACCCAACATCCGGGACCTGCTGACCACCAGCCTGCGCTTCGCCAAGTTTGCGGTGCGCGCGGTCGGCAACGGCGCCCAGGCGATCTCTGCGGTACTTGAGGAAGAGCCGGACCTGATCATCCTCGACGTCATGCTGCCCGATATGAACGGATTCGGAGTCACCAAGCGACTTCGTGCGAGCGGCTACACCGCCCCCATCCTGTTCCTTACCGCGAAAGACGACACCGAGGACAAGATCACCGGCCTCACCGTTGGCGGGGACGATTACGTGACCAAACCGTTCAGCCTCGACGAAATCGTTGCACGTATCAAGGCCATTCTGCGTCGCACCATGGCGGACGAAGAAGATGCCATCATCCGCGCTGGCGACCTCACCATGGACCAGGACACCCACGAGGTGACCATCGGAACCACGCAGATCGAGCTCAGCCCCACCGAGTTCAAACTGCTGCGCTACCTGATGCTGAACCCAAACCGCGTCCTCAGTAAGGCGCAAATTCTCGACCACGTCTGGGAGTACGACTTTAACGGGGATGCCGGCATCGTCGAGTCCTACATCTCCTACCTTCGCCGCAAGCTCGACCAGTTCTCGGAGGAACCAGTCATCCAGACCAAGCGCGGC
The DNA here is from genome assembly GCA_039925105.1 of Terrimesophilobacter sp. Taxonomy (GTDB): domain Bacteria; phylum Actinomycetota; class Actinomycetes; order Actinomycetales; family Microbacteriaceae; genus Terrimesophilobacter. Next base: position 8,585 of record JBDSZO010000070.1, read on the forward strand.
TTCGGCTACATGCTCAAAGCGGCCAAAGTCTGACATTTGCGCACCGGCCGAGCCGAACCTCGTTCAGCTATGGTTCGGCGATTGAGGCTAGCCTGATGACCTGATGCACGAGCAACTATCCCAGTGGTGGAGCCGGATCTCGCTCCGCAACAAGACGAGCGCGGTGACCGTGCTGCTCGTCACCGTCGGGTTGCTTGTTGCAGGAGTTGGCACAGCGACGGTGCTGCGTAACTACCTGAACGGAGAAGTGGATCGCCGCATCTCCTCCACCGCAATCGACCTACGCACACTGGACGACGGCATCCAGTCCACCTGCGATCGTGCATCGGGACCGAGCCAGTACTACGTGGGCATTGTCAGCGCGAACGGGACAGCGCTGTGCGAGAACCGCGGTGGAGACAGTTCGCGGCCCGTTGTCGATGGTTTGACTGTCGCCATCGCACAAGCCCAGAAGGGTGTCCCGCTCACCCTGTGGGATGCCACCCACACCGGTCAGTGGCGCATCGTGGCAGCCCCGTACCAGGATCCAAGCACCGACAACATTGTGACGCTCGTTGTCGGGTTGAGCCTTGACGACATCAACGCAACGATCGCCCAGTACACGGCCGTGTTCCTCGGGTTCGGGCTCGCGGTGGTCGTTCTTGGTGGTGCGCTCACCCGCCTTCTGGTCACCGCGACGTTTGCCCCGCTTCGCGAAGTGGAGGCAACGGCGGCGGCGATCGCCGAAGGGGATTTCAGCCAGCGGCTGCCCGGCGCCACCCCCAACACTGAGGTCGGGCGCCTCAATCGTTACCTCAACACCATGCTGAACCGAATCGACCGCGCGTTCGCCGACCGGGCGAAAACTATCGCGCAAATGCGCCGTTTCGTCGGCGACGCCAGCCACGAGTTGCGCACGCCCCTGGTTTCGGTGCGCGGATACGCTGAGCTGTACCGGATGGGTGCGCTGGAAACACCCGAGGATGTCGCGCAGGCCATGGATCGCATTGAGAAGGAAGCGATTCGCATGGGTGGGCTGGTCGAAGACCTTCTCGAACTTGCGCGGCTTGATGAGGCAAAGCCGCTGCAGATGGTGCCCGTTGATCTCATTCCTCTCGCTCGGGATGCCGCACTGGATGCCATGGCATCGGACCAGGATCGCGCCGTGACGGTGATCGTCGCGGAGCCGGTGCTGCCGCCACCAGCACATACGCCGGCTGCGCCAACACCTCCGGCACGCCAACCCGCCGAATCCGCCCGCCAGGCCAGTCGGCGACGCCTGGCGCCTGAGCTTCGCGCAGCGGAACTCGCCGCCACGACCGGTCCCATCGCTTTCGCCGGGGCAACTCTCGCCAAACTTCGTGCACGACGTGCGCGTGCTCTACCCGCCACTGTCACGGCGGGCGAACCCGACCCCATGGAGTTTGAGGTCCCGGCCGTGATCATGGCGGACGAGAACAAGATTCGGCAGGTCTTCACGAACCTGATCGGTAACGCAATGCGGTTCACTCCCCCGACGAGCCCGCTCGAGTTGGTGGTGCAGGTGGACCCAGGTCGCTCCACCGCGACCCTGGATGTTGTTGACCACGGTCCCGGCATCCCGCCCCAGATTCGGGACAAGATTTTCCAACGCTTCTGGCGAGCGGACAGTTCGCGAACCCGCACCACCGGCGGGAGCGGTCTCGGACTTGCCATCGTTTCTGGAATTATCGCGGCGCACAAGGGCACCGTCGATGTGCTGGAGACTGATGGCGGCGGGGCAACTTTCCGGATCACCCTTCCCCTCCTCCCCAAGGATCAGGTCTAGCCGGATCCCACCGATCTCTCCCGACGAGCGCCGGGCAAGTTATCGCGACCTACCGTTGGCCAACCGGGTGGACCCGGCGAACTGACGGGAGCGACCATGACCAGATATCAGGTAGACAGCGAAGCAGTGCTCGGAGCGCACGGTGCCATCCGTGGCACCATGTCCAGGATCGAAGCGGAGGCAGCGAGCCTTCATGGGCAACTCGCTAACCTGCAGGCATCCTGGACCGGCCCCGCTTCGACCGCCTTCCAGGCGGTGGTCTCCGACTGGAAGGCGACACAGCACCGGGTCGAGCAGAGCCTTTCCGGAATCGGCCAGGCGCTTGGACGGGTCGGCCAACAGTATGCGGATGTCGAACAGGCCAACGCGCAACTGTTCCGTGGGTGACCCGTTGAGAGAGTGACAATGCTGGACACCCGAATCCCAAAGCAATACCATATTGGGATGACGAAACAGATTGCGGTACGACTTCCTGACGACTTGGTCGACTTTCTCGACTCCCTCGTCACAGAAGGCAGATTCGACAGCCGGGCCGCCGTCATTGCGCGCGAAATCAAACGGCTGAAGCGTCGTGTCGAGGCGGAAGCGGATGCGGAGATCTACCGGCGCGAGGGTGACGACCCCGATCTCCTCGCGTTCGTGCGCCATGCCGCTCGTCAGCCGATGGATCTTGACTAATGCGCCCAATCGCGCTCGCGATGGTTGACAAGCGTCGACCGGTGCTCATCCTCACGCGCGAACTGGTGCTCCGCAATCGTGGCCGCGTCACGGTCGCTCCAATCACAAGCCGCATCCGCGGACTCCGCACCGAGGTCGCCGTGGGGCCAGCGAATGGGCTCGACCATAACTCGGTCGTGAACTGCGACAACATTGCAACGATCGAAATCGCAGACCTTGGCCCCCAGATAGGATTCCTCCTAGAGAGCCAGGAGCTCGACCTCGCCGCTGCAATTCAGGCTGCGTTCGACCTCACCATCGACTGAACCCGGGGACACAAAAGGGCGGCCCCTTTCGGGACCGCCCTTCGTGTGTAGCTGGTGACTTAGGTTTCGATACGCCCGGCCGGCAGGGCCGACCTGGATTTCGATACGGCCTACGGCCTACTCAATCCGAGCTCTCGTAACCTTGATTGATTCAGACGCTCACACGTCCGCGCTGATCAAAAGTCCATACCGCCTGACGGGTCGCCCATCGGGGCGGACGCCTTCTCCGGCTTGTCCGCAACAACTGCCTCGGTGGTGAGGAACAGTCCCGCAATCGACGCTGCGTTCTGCAGCGCTGAGCGGGTGACCTTCACCGGGTCGTTGATTCCGGCAGCCAGCATGTCGCCATACTCGCCGGTCGCGGCGTTCAAACCGTGACCAACCGGAAGGCTGCGGACCTTCTCGGCGACAACACCGGGCTCAAGCCCTGCGTTGAGTGCGATCTGCTTGAGCGGTGAGTCAACGGCGACGCGAACAATGTTCGCACCGGTTGCCTCGTCACCCTTGAGCGACTTGAGTGCCTTCGTCTCAAACGCGGTCGCACCGGCCTGGATGAGCGCAACGCCACCTCCGGCGACGATGCCCTCTTCGACGGCTGCCTTCGCGTTGCGAACGGCGTCCTCAATGCGGTGTTTGCGCTCCTTGAGCTCGACCTCGGTTGCGGCACCGGCCTTGATGACTGCAACGCCACCGGCAAGCTTCGCCAGGCGCTCCTGCAGCTTCTCGCGGTCGTAGTCGCTGTCCGTGTTGTCGATCTCTGAGCGGATCTGCTTGACGCGGCCGGCGATGGCATCCGCCTCGCCTGCACCCTCAACGATCGTGGTCTCGTCCTTGG
>JBDSZO010000071.1:0-3161 GCA_039925105.1 Terrimesophilobacter sp.
AGAAGCGCGCCATTCTCGAACAGCAGCGCGGTGGCGCGAGCCTTGGCCGACCGGACCAGGAGATCGTCGAGAAGGATGGCCGGTACGAACTTTTGCGCCGTCGTCCCCTTGCTGCGGAAGGCTGGAATGCACAAATCTCGCTGCTCACTGGGATGGCCGCAGCGACGATCATGCTCGAGGGCGGGATCGGGATTCTGCGCACCATGCCGCCGCCGGATGCCGAAGCGATCGACACGTTTCGCCTGCGGGCGCGCGCGCTCGGGCATCCCTGGGCAGTAGACACCAGCTATGGCGCATACCTGCGAACTCTGGACCCTGACGATCCCCGCCAGCTGGCGATCATGCACGCTGCCGCGTCGCTGTTCCGCGGCGCAGGCTACACCGCGTTCGATGGCACACCGCCAGCGGAAACCACTCAGTCTGCGGTCGCCGCACCCTACGCGCACACGACGGCGCCGCTGCGTCGCCTCGTCGACAGATTCGTGCTCGTCGTGTGCGAAGCGCTCGCCAACGGCAGACAGATTCCAGAGTGGGCCCGCATCTCGCTTCCCGAGCTACCCCACCTGATGGCGGCGTCCGACAATCTGGCTGGCCAACTGGACCACGCAACGATCAGCGCGGTGGAGGCTGCAGCGCTGAGCACACGGATCGGCGAGATCTTCGAGGCAACGGTGGTGCGGGAGCGAAAAGGCGGCGGCGACATCCAGCTGGATGAGCTTGCGGTGACCGCACGCTGCGACGGCACGCTTGTCGCCGGCGATGTGATCCAGGCAACTCTCGTCACCGCGGATATCGCGAGCGGTACCGTGCTGTTTCAGGTGCGCGGCTAAGCACGAGGCTCTGCGCGAGACCGGGCCCGAAACTGCGCCAGATAGTGGTCCCGCGGCCAGTTCCGAATGCGTTTCGGAATTCGAGGAACGACGACCGCGATGACGCGGAGCGCGAAGTCGAAGCGTCGTTGCCGTGACGGGCTCCATGGCAGCTGGTACATCACCCTCAGTTGGGGCGTGAGCAATCCGGTCGTGACGAGTCGCACGAGCGGCATGCCGAGCCGCAACCAGGCGGGAATGTTCCGTACCCCCAGCAGTTCATCGCACAACACGAGAGTCTCCGGCGTCGTGCACCACTTCTCCGACGCATCCGCCCAATAGCGCTGGAACGAATCCACCGCCGGTGGCCAAGCATCCTGTGGCACCTGCAGTGCGGTGCCCAGTTTTGCGTAGTCTCGGTAAATCGACTCGGCGTCGTCTGGTGTAAGCGGTCCGAAGATGCGCTCGTACAGTGTCGCCGCAGATTCATAGAGGGTCGCCGCAACCCACAGTTGAAGCTGAGCGTCTGCGGCGTCGTAGCCGTCACCCGTGACGTGCTGATGGGCCGCGTTCACCGCGCTGGTCACCCGTGCAACCTCATCGTCGGTTCCGTACACGACGACATAGATATAGGTGAGGGTGTTGCGGAGGCGTTTCAGCCGGTCCGCGGCGAAGTCGCTGTGCCGGGTCACCCCACGACCGACCGCCGGGTGGGCAACCTGGAGCAGGATGGCGCGCGCGCCGCCCAGAAGAAGGATTCCTTCCCCGGCAATGTCGGTCAGTCGAAGCGCCACAATCTCTATTGTCGCCCGCCACGATGAAGGATTCTGCAAAGTTAAGCTCTCCACGATTCGGCTTGGGAAACGGGGTCGGGCGGTGAGCGGGTAGAGTTCTTGATGGTAAAACTGTCTCGACATCGAACTATCTCGGCATCGAGATACCGGCAACCGTGATCAACACCGAGTTGTTGTCTGTCGACATTGCCACTCGTTACCAGCATGGATTGGACGAACAGCGTGGATCTTTTCGAGTATCAGGCGCGAGACCTTTTTGAGGCCTACGGGGTTCCGGTGTTACCGGGCATCATTGCGGACACCCCTGAGGAGGCGAAGGCTGCCGCCGAGAAACTAGGTGGAACCGTCGTCGTGAAAGCCCAGGTCAAGGTGGGCGGACGAGGCAAGGCCGGTGGTGTCAAGGTCGTGCACAACGCCGCCGACGCCTATGCGGCAGCCGAACAGATTTTGGGTCTCGACATCAAGGGCCACGTCGTTCGGCGGGTCATGGTGACCGCCGGTGCTCGCATTGAACGGGAATTCTACTTCTCCGTGCTTCTCGACCGGGCAAACCGGTCCTACCTTTCCCTGTGCAGCTATGAGGGTGGCGTGGAGATCGAAGTTCTCGCCGTCGAGCGCCCAGAGGCTCTTGCGCGGGTTGAGGTCGACCCTGGCAAGGGAATCGACGAGGCAACCGCGGCGGATATCGCGCGTGCCGGCCACTTCCCTGAGGAGCTGATCGCGAAGGTCGCCCCGGTGCTCGTCAAGCTTTACGAGGTTTACACCGGCGAAGACGCCACCCTGGTCGAGGTCAATCCGCTCGTGCTCACCGCGGATGGTGACATCCTCGCCCTCGACGGCAAGGTCACCCTCGACGCCAACGCCGACTTCCGGCACCCTGGCCACGCGGCACTCGAGGATGTCGCCGCGGCCGATCCACTTGAGGCGAAAGCGAAAGCATCCGACCTCAACTACGTGAAGCTCGACGGTGAGGTTGGCGTGATCGGCAATGGTGCCGGACTGGTCATGAGCACCCTGGATGTTGTCGCCTACGCGGGCGAAAAGTATGGCGGTGTGAAGCCCGCCAACTTCCTCGACATCGGTGGTGGAGCGTCCGCATCCGTGATGGCGGCCGGACTCGATGTGATTCTCGGCGACAGCCAGGTGAAGAGCGTATTTGTGAACGTGTTCGGTGGAATCACCGCGTGCGACGCCGTCGCAAACGGCATCGTCGGCGCGCTGAAGACGCTCGGCGACAGCGCGAACAAGCCGCTCGTCGTTCGGCTCGACGGCAACAATGTTGAGGAGGGGCGGCGCATCCTGAACGAGGCGGCGCATCCGCTCGTCACGCTAGCCGCAACCATGGACGAAGGCGCCGATAAAGCGGCCGAATTGGCTTCGAAGTAAGGGATCGCAGAAACATGTCAATCTTCCTCAACAAGGACTCGAAAGTCATCGTCCAGGGCATCACCGGCGGCGAAGGCACGAAGCACACCGCCCTGATGCTGAAGGCGGGCACGCAGGTTGTCGGCGGTGTCAATGCGCGCAAGGCGGGCACCACTGTCACTCACGGCAGCGT
>JBDSZO010000072.1:0-2803 GCA_039925105.1 Terrimesophilobacter sp.
CATCGGGATCGTTAATCCAATCGCGCCACGCCCTGGAGATGTCGATAAGGTCATCCTGACTCGCGAAACCTTCGTCAATCGCGTCGACCGCGATAGCCGACTGAAGGATGCGCGCCTCCCACATTCCACCCCACCACTCACGGTCCAGCTCCGAGTTGAACGCCCAAATGGACGCCGTGGAATGCACTTCAGCAAACCCGGCAGCACGTGCCCACGACTTCAGTGCGCGGCCAGCATCCGGGTCACCATCATTGCTGCGCTGGACGTTGCGCACGAGGTCCTGCCACACGGTGAGGCCGGGTAGATCCGGGGACCAAAAGCATCCGCCATAGTCGACCTCACGCACCGCAACGACACCGTTCGCTTTGCGCACCCGCCGCATCTCCCGGAGCATTTTGACCGGGTTTGAGACGTGCTGTAAAACCTGGTGTGCGTGCACAATGTCGAACGAGTTGTCAGCGAACGGAAGCTCGTAACCGTTCCCCACCACAAATTCGACGTTGTCGAGATCGTCCTCAGCGGCGAGCGCCGTAGCCTTCTCAATGATCTCGGCCGAGGCGTCGATGCCGGTCACTCGACCGGGAGCAACCCGGGCGGCGAAGTCGAGGGTGATGGTACCTGGACCGCAACCAATATCAAGTACGGAGGTTCCCGGTGTCAGGAGGTGGGACAGATATGCCGCAGAATTCTCCACCGTTCGCCAGCGGTGCGATCTCAGAACGCTTTCGTGGTGGCCGTGCGAGTAATGATCTCCCGATCTCTCCATGCACCAACACTAATAGGGTTGGGGCATGACGAACCCGTTCTTTTCAACAAGCACACTCCCCTACCAGCTTCCGCCCTTTTCTGACATCCGCGATGAGCACTATCTTCCTGCCTTCGAGAGGGGCTTCGGGGAGCAACTGACTGAGATCTCTGAAATCACCACACAGCGCGATTCGCCAACGTTTGAGAACACGATGGTGCCGCTCGAGAAGAGTGGTCAGACCCTCACCAGAGTTGCGAGAGTCTTCTACAACAAGTCGTCGTCGGACTCGAGTGATTTCACCAATGATCTGGAAGAACAGATCGCACCGCGAATGGCTGCACACGAGGATGCTATTCGATTGGATTCGCTGCTGTACGCACGCGTCAGGACCATCCACGACCAACTGAGCACTCTCGATCTTGTGCCGGAACAGCGTTACCTTGTCGAGCGTTACTTCACCGAAATGACACTGGCCGGTGCCGGACTGGACGACGACGAGAAAGACACGCTGAAGGACTTCAACCAAAAGCTCTCCACTTTGACCACGCGGTTCGAAAAGAACCTGTTGGCGGATACGAACGAGTTGGCAGTTGTCATCGAGAATGTGGACGATCTGGATGGCCTGGGTGCTGGCGAGATTTCGTCTGCCGCAGAGGCTGCCAAAGAGCGTGGCCTCGTCGATAAGTACTTGATCACCCTGGTGCTGCCGACCGGGCACCCGTATTTGGAGAGTCTGCGCCGCCGCGACGTGCGCGAACGGGTGATGACGGCATCCCGATTGAGGGGAATCCGCGACGGCGAGCACGACAATCGTGACCTGGTACTTCAGATCACGAAACTCCGCGCCGAGCGCGCGCGCTTGCTGGGGTTCGACACCCACGCCGGCTTCGTGACGGCAGATGAGACGGCGAAGACGCCGGAGGCTGTCGCGAGGATGCTGGGCAAGCTTGCACCGGCAGCAGCCAAAAACGCCCGCTCCGAGCAGACCGATCTGGAAGCGATGGCCGGGCACGCAATCGAATCGTGGGATTGGGCGTTCTACACCGAGAAGGTGCGAACGGCGAAGTATGACGTTGACACGTCCGCTATGCGACCGTACTTCGAAAGTGAGCGCGTGATGCGCGACGGTGTGTTTTTCGCCGCAACGCAGCTCTACGGCATCACGTTCACCGAGCGGCCGGACCTCGTCGCCTACCATCCTGACGCGCGGGTTTTCGAGGTGAAGAATGACGACGACTCCCCAGTCGGACTGTACGTTCTCGACCTGTACACGAGGGATTCGAAGCGCGGCGGCGCGTGGATGAACGAGCTCGTCGGGCAAAACGATCTGCTCGGGGATCCGGTCGTCGTTGTGAACAATCTCAACGTGTCGAAGCCTGCCGCTGGCGAGCCAGCACTCCTGACTTTCGACGAGGTATCGACGTTTTTCCACGAGTTCGGACACGCCCTGCACGGGCTGTTCGCTCGGGTAACCTATCCAAAGTTCACCGGAACGAGCGTGTTCAGGGACTTCGTCGAGTTCCCAAGCCAGGTCAACGAAATGTGGATGCTGTGGCCCGAAGTGGTTGCGAACTACGCCGTGCACCACGAAACTGGCGAACCCCTGCCTCAGGAGCTTGTTGACAAACTGCACGCCTCAGAGCAGTTCAACGAAGGTTTCAAGACCAGCGAGTACCTTGCTGCAGCTTTGCTGGATCAAGCCTGGCATTCGATTACCGCTGACGACACGGTCACGAATGTCGCCGACTTCGAAGCGAAGGCACTCACCGCGGTCGGCCTTGACAACCCTGCCGTGCCGACCAGGTACTCGAGCACGTATTTCGCGCACACCTTTTCCGGAGGCTACGACGCCGGGTACTACTCCTACATTTGGAGTGAGGTGCTCGATGCGGACACGGTCGACTGGTTTAAAGAGAACGGCGGGCTCACCCGCGCCAACGGTGATCGTTTCCGCTCACGATTGCTTGGCGTTGGAGGCAAGATGAATGCGCTGGATGCGTTCCGCGATTTCCGCGGGCGCGACGCGGTCATCGAGCCACTTCTGAAGCGGCGCGG
>JBDSZO010000073.1:0-6749 GCA_039925105.1 Terrimesophilobacter sp.
CCGCGCAATTCGCCCAAAAGGTCCGCGATCGCGTCCATGAGGATCTCGGTCGCAGCGTTAAGCATGGTGGTGTTGATGGGAAGCCCAACGAACGGTGAAAGATCGACCGGGTCACCGAAGCGAATTCGCACGTCCTTGCGCGGAAAGAAGCTGATCTTCTTGCCGTAGCGTGGCATGATCTCCTGGCTGCCCCAGTGCGCGACCGGGATGAGCGGGACGCCCGCGGTCAAGGCGAGCCGGACGGCACCGGTTTTGCCGCGCATCGGCCACAAGTTCGGGTCCCGAGTGAGCGACCCTTCCGGGTACACCACAACGGCAAGGCCCTGATCGACGAGCTGATTGGCTGCGCCAAGTGGGTCGCTCCCCCGCGTGCCGGCGCGCTGTACGGGGATCTGGCCGGAGCGCCTCAAAAACCAGCCGACTACGGGAACCGAGAACAGGGATGCTTTCGCCAGGTAGCGCGGCGCGCGGCCGCGATTCCAGATCGCCACACCCATCACAACCGGGTCAATCTCGCTGTAATGGTTCGGCGCGACGACCACTGGGCCGGTCGCCGGAAGCTTTTCACCGTTTTCGATGCGGTAGCGACCGAGAAGATACATGAACGGCAGCAACACCGCCGCCAACACCCGAAAGATTGCGATCTTCTCCGACCGTGGCTTCACCACACGCTGTTTACCCGCGCGTCCCACTGGGGTACCGGTCGCCTTTGACCCATCTGGCTGGTTCAAGCCGGTCTACCCGACGTAGTCGAAGTCGGCGCCGAGCGCGCAGAGTTTGTCGAAGAAGTGCTCATAGCCGCGACGCAGAAGGTCCACATTGCTGAGCGTAGAGGAACCTTCCGCGCTCAGTGCTGCAATAACGTGGCTGAATCCGCCGCGCAGGTCCGGCACGACCATATCCACGCCGTGCAGCGGTGTTGGGCCGGTAATCACGGCCGCCTGCTCGAAGTCGCGCCTGGCAACCCGGCGCGGGTGATCAGGAAGTCCGGTCGGATGCACGACGATGTTCGCACCCATCTGGTTCAACGCTTCGGTGAATCCGAACCGGTTTTCATAAACGGTTTCGTGCACGATCGACACGCCGTTGGCTTGGGTGAGCGCCACAACGAGCGGCTGCTGCCAGTCGGTCATGAAGCCCGGGTGCACGTCCGTTTCGATGGTTACCGGATTCAGTTCGCCGTCTGGACGATAGAACCGGATGCCGTCCTCATCGATATCGAACGCCCCACCAACCTTGCGGAACACGTTCAGGAAGGTCATCATGTGAGCCTGTTTCGCACCGGCGACAAAAATGTCTCCATGGGTCACCAGTGCGGCGGCGGCCCAGCTTGCTGCCTCGTTGCGGTCGAACAGACTGCGGTGCGTGTAGCCGGTGAGTCGATCGACACCTTCGATCAGGATGACCCGGTTTGGTTCCACCGAGATGATCGCGCCCATCTTCTGCAGGATCGCGATCAGGTCCATAATTTCCGGCTCGATGGCCGCGTTGCGCAGTTCGGTCGTTCCCTTTGCTCGCACCGCCGTGAGGAGCACCTGTTCGGTCGCCCCAACGCTGGGGTACGGCAGGTGGATGTCCGCACCGGTGAGTCCGGTTGGGGCCGTCAGGTGGATGCCTTCGTAAGTTTTGTCAACAACAGCACCAAATGCGCGCAACGCATCAAGGTGGAAGTCGATCGGGCGGTCACCGATGCGGCATCCGCCGAGGTCGGGGATGAATGCTTCACCGAGACGGTGCAGCAGCGGTCCGCAGAACAGGATCGGAATGCGGCTTGAACCTGCGTGTGCGTCGATCTGCGCAAAATGGGCACTCTCAACATTGCTCGGGTCGAGGAACAGCTCGCCGGGGGTGTCACTCTCTGTGACGATAACGCCGTGAACCTGGAGCAGTCCGCGCACCACACTCACGTCGCTGATGTCCGGGACGTCCCGAAGAACGCTGGGTGTCTCGCCGAGAACCGCAGCCACGAGCGCCTTGGTTGCCAGGTTTTTCGCGCCGCGAACGTCCACGCGCCCACGCAACGGGTTTCCGCCGCGGATGGTCACCTTGTCGGGCTGTTCCGTCACGCGCTCACCCGCCTTCTGGTCATCCTTCACAACGGAATCCATATTCAATACCTGCCGACTAGTGTGCGGGAAGGGTGAGCGGTCGCCAAGACTCCCGTTTCGTTTCAAACCTGGTGATTGCGGCTTCGTCGCGAAGCGTCAGACCGATATCGTCGAGGCCTTCGAGAAGCCGCCACCTAGTGTAATCATCGATCTCAAACGGAACTGTGTGTGAGCCGATAGTTGCGGTCCTCGCCTCAAGGTCAACCGCGGCCTCGATTCCAGGGTCGGCTTCGATGAGGGCCCAGAATGTTTCCGTGTCGCTCTCGCTTATCACACCGGTCAGAAGTCCCTGCTTGCCGGAGTTGCCTCGAAAGATGTCGCCAAATCGAGGGCTCAGGACCGCCTGGAACCCGTAGTCGCGCAACGCCCATACGGCATGCTCCCGAGAGGAACCGACCCCGAAATCCGGGCCGGCAATAAGCACCGTCGGGTTCTGGAATGCCGGATCGTTGAGCACAAAACCGGGATCCTCACGCCACGCAGAGAACAGGGCGTCATCGAATCCGGTCTTGGTGACGCGCTTCAGAAACTCTGCCGAAATGATCTGGTCGGTATCGACATTGGCACGTTTGAGCGGAACTGCGACTCCGGTGACGGTGCTGACCTTCTCCATCACCTCACCTCCGCATCCGCGAGGTCCCACGGACTGGACAGCGTCCCGCGGACTGCGGTCGCCGCCGCAACCAGGGGCGACACCAGGTGGGTTCTTCCGCCCTTGCCCTGACGCCCTTCGAAGTTGCGGTTCGACGTGGATGCGCACCTCTCCCCCGGCGCAAGCTGGTCCGGGTTCATACCAAGGCACATCGAGCATCCGGCGAAACGCCATTCAGCTCCAAACTCTTCGACGATCTTGTCCAGGCCTTCCGCCTCGGCCTCGAGCCGCACCCGCGCTGATCCCGGGACGACCATGACACGAACGCCCTCCGCCTTTTTATGGCCCTTGATGACCGAAGTGAACGCGCGCAGATCCTCTATGCGGCTGTTGGTGCAGGAGCCCATGAACACCGCGTCGACGCGGATGTCTTTCATTTTGGTGCCCGCGGTCAGGTCCATATATTCGAGTGCACGGCGCGCCGATGCCTGGTCGTTGGGGTCGGTGAAGCTTTCCGGTTCGGGAATCGCGTCGGACAGCAGGACCCCCTGGCCCGGGTTGGTACCCCAGGTCACGAACGGTTCCAGCTCGCTGGCGTCGAGGAACACTTCCGCATCAAACACGGCGTCGTCGTCACTGGGAAGCGTGTTCCAGTACGCGAGGGCGGCATCCCAGTCTGCCCCGTGCGGCGCGTGCGGGCGACCCTCAAGGTAGTCGTAGGTTGTCTGGTCTGGTGCGACCATGCCGGCACGGGCACCGGCCTCAATGGACATGTTGCAGATTGTCATCCTTCCCTCCATGGAGAGGGCGCGGATGGCACTGCCACGGTATTCCAGGACGTATCCCTGGCCGCCACCGGTGCCAATTTTGGCGATCACCGCAAGGATGATGTCTTTCGCCGTCACGCCGTCACGCAATTTCCCATCAACGGTGATGGCCATCGTCTTGAACGGTTTCAGAGGCAGGGTTTGGGTGGCCAGAACGTGCTCAACCTCGCTGGTGCCAATGCCGAACGCCATGGCTCCGAATGCGCCATGGGTTGAGGTTTGGCTGTCGCCGCACACCACCGTGATTCCGGGCATGGTGAGGCCCAGCTGCGGGCCGACAACGTGCACAATGCCCTGCTCGATGTCACCGAGTGGGTGCAGCCGAACGCCGAACTCTGCACAGTTGCTGCGCAGCGTCTCAATCTGGGTGCGGCTGACCGGGTCGGCAATCGGCTTGTCGATGTTCAGTGTCGGCGTGTTGTGGTCTTCTGTGGCAATAGTCAGGTCGGGGCGGCGGACCGGTCGGCCAGCCATCCGCAGGCCATCGAACGCCTGTGGTGAGGTGACCTCGTGCACGAGGTGGAGGTCGATGTAGAGAAGGTCAGGGCTGCCGTCTTCACCTTCGGCGACCAGGTGGTCGTCCCACACCTTCTCGGCCAGCGTCTTGCCGCCCTGCGTTTCAGCCACAGTTGCGCCTCTCTCTCGCCTGTCAGCCCCGTGTGGGGTCGTCAGATTCCATCAGATCAGTCTACTTCGCGTCCGACGCCGCTAAGATTCGAGATTGGCGCCCACCTTGCGCCAATCCGCGTGCCCACAAGGCCGAACGTCCAGGAGTTGTCCACAATGTCCGCTGATTCGCTGTCCACCATCCCTTTCACCCACGAGCGGGTACTCATAACGACTGGACCCAGATCCGGTCTGGTCATCAGCGTTGCCGTGCATTCGACTCGGCTCGGTCAGGCTCTCGGTGGTGCACGAGTGTGGCAGTACGAGAACTGGACTGATGCTGTCGCAGATTCTCTGCGGCTTTCCGGCGCTATGACATTGAAGAATGCGGCGGCGGGGCTCAATCGCGGCGGAGGCAAGGCTGTCATCCATGTTCCGATGGGCACCATGCTCACCGAGGAGCAGAAGCGCAACGCCATGCTTGACCTCGGCGATGCGGTCGAGAGCCTTGGCGGCGCATACATGACGGCAGAGGATGTCGGAACCAGCGCCGAGCTCATGGCCGTTGTGGCAGAACGTACCAAATATGTGTGCGGCCTCCCTCCCGAGCAGGGCGGCGTTGGCGAACCGGCGGATGCGACCAGCGAGGGCGTTCATTCCAGCATCCTGGCCACCCTCGACGCTCTCTATGGGAGCAAGGATGTTGCCGGTCGCCACCTCGTGATTTCGGGGCTCGGTCAAGTCGGTGGACGTCTTGCGAAACGACTTGCAGAGGAAGGCGCCACCCTCACACTGACCGACGTGAACATGGGCAAGAAAGAATTGGCGGAGTCCCTTGGGGCACATTGGGTTGAAGTTCCCACCGCACACACGGTTGACGCGGACCTGTTCGTGCCGTGTGGCCTTGGCGGCGTTCTGACTTCCCAGGTGATCGAGGAATTGGCGGTGCGCGGCGTTGTCGGTGCGGCAAACAATCAGCTCGCTGACCACGATGGTGCAGGGCAGCTCGCGGCGCGCGGCATCCTCTGGGCACCGGATTTCGTCGTCAACGGTGGTGGCGTGATTTACCTGGATATGGCGATGAAGCCGGGTGCGGATGCTGGCGCGATTTCCGCACGCGTCACCCAGATCGGCGAGGTGGTCGCGACAATTTTCCGCGAAGCCTCCGAGAAGGGGATCACCACTCTGGAGGCCGCAGAGCAGCTGGCCGCGTCACGGTTGGATGCTGCCTAAGAACCCGCGCGGGACGAGGTGGATGCGCCGTCGCGAATGCGCAGCGCGATCAGGCTCGCGATAGTTGCGACGGCCATCGCGCCGACGATGACGGCAAGAGATACCCAGGTGCTGATTTCCGGCGCCCACTCGACGGGCAGACCTGAGTTGATGAAGAACACCTCGTTGGTGTGCAGTGCATGAAACACGAGTTTGACCCCGATGAATCCGAGAATGAACGCGATCCCGTAACGCAGGTACACCAGGCGGTCGATGAGGTCGCCGAGCAGGAAGTACAGCTGGCGTAGACCCATTAACGCAAAAACGTTGGCGGCGAACACGATGAAAGCGTTCTGGGTGATTCCGAAAATTGCCGGGATGGAGTCCAGTGCGAACACCAGGTCGGTAGCACCGAGCGCGATAATCACCACAAGTACCGGTGTGAAAGTTTTCTTTCCGTCGACGACCGTGCGCAGCTTGCCACCGTCAAAAGTGTCCGTGATGGCGATGCGCCGTCGGAGGAACCGGATGATGCGGCTCTCTGTCTCCTCCTGTTCGCTGTGACTTGTGCTGGCCTGTTGCCACGCGGTGAAAAGCAGGAACGCACCGAACAGGTAGAAGATCCAGGAGAAATTTTCGATGAGTTGGGCACCGATGATGATGAAGATCGCGCGCAAGATGAGGGCGATAAGGATGCCGACCATCAGGATCTCCTGCTGGTACTTCTTGGGAACGCTGAACCGGCTCATGATGATCAGGAACACGAACAGGTTGTCGATGCTCAGGCTGTACTCGGTCAGCCAGCCGGCCACGAACTGGCCAGCATGCTCTACATCGCCGACCATCCACAGGAGGCCAGCGAACACGATGGCAAGGCCAACGTAGAACGCCACCCACAGGCTCGACTCGAGCACACTGGGAATGTGGGGCCGCCGGTAAGCGAAAATCAGGTCAGCAATGATGATCGCGCTGAGGAGTGCGAGAGACGTGATTTCAAACCAGACGGGGATCGCGAGTTCCATGGAATCCGTTCATGAAGGGTTGGGAAAGGCCCGAAAGTCTCTCCCATGCCTGGTTCTGATAATCAGGACCGAACGGCACCACCGCATCCGGGGCGTTGGCCGATGTCGGTCGGCTCGCCCGTCTTGACGAATGCGATGTAGCGGGATACTCCCCTTCGCATTCCCCATGCTAGCCGACGCAGCACAAAGAGCCCGCAAGAATGCAGGCTCTTTGGGATGTTTGACAAAACTGCTGTGTGACCCCAACCGGATTCGAACCGGTGTTACCGCCGTGAGAGGGCGGCGTACTAGGCCACTATACGATGGGGCCGCAGTGGACAACTTATAGAGTATGCCACACGCTGCAAGTCCGACAAAAACCTGTGGGAAACGGTGCCGACTC
>JBDSZO010000074.1:0-8050 GCA_039925105.1 Terrimesophilobacter sp.
GAACCCACATCTTCTGGCTCACCATCTACCTCGGCCCGGTTCCGTGGCTCGCTCTCGCCGGGCTGCAGTCGATCTTTTTTGCGTTGGGATGCGTGCGTATGGCACTTGCCTGGCGTTTCGTGCCGCAACTGTGGCCGGGAATCGCAGGAAGACTCGCTCTGCTTCCTTTCGTGCTTGGCGGATTGTGGACCCTCAGAGAATCAATCACCAGTGTCTGGCCGTACGGAGGTTTCTCCTGGGGCAGGCTTGCATTCTCGCAATCGGAGAGTCCGTTCGCCTCCCTCGCGGCCTGGTTCGGTATATCCGGCCTGAGCTTCATCCTGGCCACACTCAGTGTTCTGCTGCTCCAGGCATTCCGCGAAATGAGAATCGCCGGCAGTCTTCGGGGTCTCGTCGCAACCGCAGCCCTGTTCGGCGTTCTCGTGCTGCCAGCGTGGCCGACCCAGAACCAAGGCACCATGAGGATCGCTGCAGTGCAGGGCAACTCCGACTCCGGCCTGTTCGCACGCCGCGTACCAGGCCAAGCACTCAACGACCACCTCAACGAAACCATCCCCTTGTTCGCGCAGAAGGTTGACGCGGTGATCTGGCCGGAGAACGCAGCCGACCTCGACCCCCTGGAGTATCCGGTCTCGGCACGCGCGCTGGACTACGTCTCGCGCGAAATGGATGCCCCGCTGGTCACCGGCACGATCACCAACGACGCAGAAGGCCGCACGTACAACAGCGTGCTCGTGTGGGAGGCGGGCAAAGGTGCAGTCGACCAGTACGACAAGATCCACCCGGTGCCGTTTGCCGAATACCTGCCGGATCGGGCATTCTGGTACCCCTTCGCACCGGCCCTGTTCGACCTTGTGCCCCGCGACTACAGCTTCGGCACGCGCGACAACGTCTTCGACCTGCGCGGGGTGATCGCTGGCGTCGCCATCTGCTTCGACATCGTCGACGATTCACTCGTTGCCCAAATGGTTCAGGATGGTGCGGAGCTCATCCTCGCGCCAACCAACAATGCCGACTTCGGGCACAGCGACGAAAGCGTGCAGCAGTTGGCGATCGCCAGACTTCGCGCGATCGAAACCAGTCGCAGTGTCGTGCAAGTCTCCACGGTCGGAACCAGCGCGATCATCGCACCAGACGGAAGCACCATCTCTCGACTGCCAACATTCCAGCGGGGCTCCATGGTGGAATCGGTACCCTTAAGCCACGTGACAACCCTCGCCACATTTCTCGGCCGCTCAGTGGAGTGGATGACAGGCGGATTCGCGTTCGTGGCACTCGCACTCGCCATGATCCTGAGCCGCGAAAGCCAAATCGACCGCGCGCGAAAAGGACGAACCCGTGGCTGACACCCTCGTCCTGCTTCCCACCTACAACGAGCGGGAAAACCTGGGCCGGCTTGTCGGTCGACTACGACAATCGGTTCCCGGCGCGCACATTCTCATCATTGACGACTCCAGCCCGGACGGGACCGGCGAACTGGCGGACACGCTCGCCGACTCAGACCCCGCCATCGCAGTTCTACACCGCGTGAAAAAGGAGGGGCTTGGGCGCGCGTACCTTGCCGGTTTCGAGTTCGGACTCGACCGCGGATACGACTACCTCGTCGAGATTGACGCCGACGGTTCACACGACCCCCGAGAACTACGAGCGATGCTGACCCTGGCACGCGGGGGAGCAGACCTGGTGCTCGGATCGCGGTGGGTGCCCGGCGGGACAGTAGCCAACTGGCCATGGGCCAGACGCCAAATCTCCAAAATCGGCAACAGCTATGCCCGCAGGGTGCTTCGCTCGCAGATCAAGGACCTCACGAGCGGCTTCAGGGTGTTCCGCGCAGAAACTTTACGGACCATCTCACTGGACACCGTCTCCTCGCAGGGCTACTGCTTCCAGATCGAACTCGCCTGGGACGCCGAAAAGACCGGTCTCACGGTCGCCGAACACCCGATCACGTTCGTCGAACGCACCGCCGGGATCTCCAAAATGCATCCGGGAATCGTTGCCGAAGCCCTGTGGCGAGTCACCCTATGGGGAATCGCGCGAAAGTGGAGAGGTTAGTTATACGCCAACCTTGTTCGCCGCGCCGCGACGGGCACGAAGAAAAGTGAGGCGCTCGTCGAGGAGCTCTTCAAGCTCGGCACGGCTGCGGCGTTCAAGCAGCATGTCCCAGTGCGAGCGGGGAACCTTGGACTCGACAACATCGAGCGGAACCGGCTTACCGTTATCGCCAAGAAGGTGACCTTCACGGCCGCTCTTCGGGGACTCCCACAGCGTCGGAACTTCAGCGTCTGCGGCGAACGTAACTTCAAACGTCGAACCGTCTTTCAATTGGTAAACACTCTTCCGTCGAGGAGAAAACGTGACGCCCTCTTCGCTCTGCAGGCTCTGTGCACCCAATCGCATTCCGCGCAAACTACGATCCGCCATGTCTTCGTCCCCTAACTAACTCGCTTCCTCAAGTAATAAACCATCAACCTGAACGAATCCTTTCCGAACTGGACCTTTCGCAGCTAGTTCCCAGACAACTATCGGTTTGAGGTGCGCGCGCGAACTATCGGAATCGCAAGATCCGCCCGATCTGTTACCAGGCCATCCACGCCAAGATCGAGCAAACGAGCCATGTCGCTGGGGTCATTAACCGTCCACACATGCACCTCGACGCCTGCGGATTGGACCTTCCGCACGAAAGCGGGAGTGACGATTCGCACCGACCGCCATACCTCTGGCACCTGGACGGCGTCAATCCTGGCAAGCAGGCGCCGCAGGGCCGGTCTCAAACCTAAACGGGACACGGCCAACAATGCTGCGGTGTTGGCGGATGCCGATGATGTCGCCACGCCGGGCAGTTCTGCAATTGTGCGTCGACGCCGAGCATCGCTGAAGGAGGTCACAAGCACCCGGTGGGTTGCACGGGTGGAGCGGATTGCCTCGACGGTTGGCATGATTGCCTCGTCAACTTTCACATCGATGTTGAACCGCGCTCCTGGAAAAGCGTCAAGGGCTTCGGCGAGGGTAACAAAGTTCTGACCCCCGCCAAGATCAACGCGGTGCAGTTCCGCCGCGGTTAATTGGTTGACCCGCACATCGCGTCCGGCAACTCGAGTCAAACTCGAATCATGACTGATGATGGCAACACCATCTGTGCTGGCATGCACATCCGTTTCGAGATGTTGCACTCCAACCGCAACAGCCTTACCAAACGCGAGAAGCGTGTTCTCTGGAGCCTCAAGTGCCAGACCGCGGTGAGCAATGACCCGGGGAGGGGGAGCGGGGAAATACCCGCTGCCATCGTGCACTGGCACCCGGTTGGGCCGCCTAGGGCTGCGTGCCACCCTTACCGCCCGTAAATCCGCCGGTGATGGACTTGAGTGCTTCGGTAAATTCTGACGGGATGATCCACAGCTTGCTGGCATCACCCTCAGCTATCTTCGGCAGAGTGAGCAGGTACTGGTAGGCCAGCAGCTTCGGATCCAGGTCCCCATCGTGGATCGCCTTGAACACGATAGTGATGGCTTGCCCTTCACCCTCAGCACGCAGGATGGCAGCTTTAGCGTCACCTTCGGCCTTCAGGATTGCCGCCTGGCGTGCACCCTCCGCTTCGAGGATTTGCGACTGCTTGGATCCCTCGGCTGTGAGGATGACCGCACGACGGTCACGTTCGGCACGCATCTGCTTTTCCATCGAATCCTGGATAGACAGCGGCGGATCAATGGCCTTAAGTTCAACACGGCCGACACGGATGCCCCATTTGCCGGTTGCCTCGTCGAGAACAATGCGCAATTGGCCGTTGATGTTGTCGCGGCTGGTCAGTGCTTCTTCAAGATTCAGGCCACCCACTACGTTACGCAACGTGGTGGTGGTCAGCTGCTCGACTGCGCCCAGGTAGTTGGCGATCTCATAGGTCGCTGCGCGAGCATCCGTCACCTGGAAATAGACAACGGTATCGATGGAGACGACGAGGTTGTCTTCGGTAATTACCGGCTGAGGCGGGAACGAAACGACCTGTTCACGCATGTCGATCAGGGGCCTCACCCGGTCAATGAGCGGAATAACAATATTCAAACCCGGCATGAGTGTCTTGTGGTACTTACCGAGCCGCTCAACAACTCCCGCTCGCGCCTGCGGGATGATCTGGATGGCACGGAACAGGATCGTCAAGACGAAGATCGCGACAACGATGATCACGAGGACGAGAATGATGTCGCTGAAGGTCACAGCGTGGTCCTTTCCATCGGAGCAACGATTGCCGTTGCGCCGTCAATAGCGACAACCCTAATGTGGTCACCGATTTCCAGTTGTTCCTGCCCATCAGCGGGGGAGAAGCGCGCGGTCCACGTCTCTCCGACACTCAGCTTGACAAGCCCCTGGCCACCAGAGAAGTCGTTGACGACGGTGCCCTCCATACCGATCAGGGCATCGACAAGTGTTTTGGTCGGATCCTCGCCGTGACGAAGCCGCCGCAACAGAGGCGGCTTCACTGCGAGAAGCAAAATCAGGGCGAGAACGGCAGCGACGACGATCTGTGCCCACCACGGCAGACCGAACAGTCCAGAGATCAAACCGCCAAGACTGCCAAGCGCGATCATCAGAAAAGTGAACTCGAGAGTGGTCATCTCGACGATCAGGAAGATGAGAATCAGGCCCGCCCAAATAATCCAGGCGTATTCGCTGAGAAACTGCGCAGTCATCGGCACCCCTCGTGTGCGTCGTGTCTGTAATGAAACTATCACGGTCGAGTTGCTAGGGTCGGGGGCGTGAGCACACACTTTGGTCCCCATTCGCTGGACGGCAAGCGCGCACTGGTCACCGGATCTTCTCGAGGGATTGGCGCGGATACGGTCGCGCTTCTCGCGGGCGCCGGCGCCAGAGTTATCGTCAACTTTCGCAACAAAGAGAAACGCGCACTGCAACTGGTCGACAAAATTGAGGCTGCGGGTGGAACCGCTATCGCGCTCGGCGCCGACCTGACGGATCCGACATCTGTGGCCGGCATGTTTGACGCGGTCAACGCTGCCTGGGGCGGGCTGGACATCCTCGTATTGAATGCCTCCGGTGGTATGGAGTCCGGAATGGGGGAGGACTACGCGATGCGCCTGAACCGCGATGCGCAGGTCAACCTTCTAAAGGCCGCTATGCCGTTGCTTAGCCACGGTTCGAGGGTGGTGTTCGTCACCAGCCACCAGGCGCATTTCATCAACACCACCCCGACCATGCCGGAGTACGAACCCGTTGCCTTGAGTAAGAGGGCAGGGGAGGACGCGCTGCGTGACATGATTCCTGCGCTGAAAGAACGCGGGATCGAGTTCGTTGTCGTGTCGGGTGACATGATCGAGGGCACGATCACCGCGACGCTTCTTGAGCGAGCCAACCCGGGCGCGATCGGTGCACGCAGGGAGGCTGCGGGCCGCCTCTACAACGTCAGCGAATTCGCTGCAGAAGTGGCCGCTGCTGCGATCGACGATGTCCCGGAGAATCACACCCGCTACATCGGTGACGTTTCAGGGTTCACCAGCGTCTAGTTTTCCGTAAAGTTGTCGGTGTGAAGGCTACTGATCTCCCCACCCTTGTCACCGTCTCCCGCCCCACCATCCACCCGGATGGCAGCCACGCCATATTCGCAACCTCGCGCCCAAACCTCGACGCCGACAAATACGTTGGCCAACTGTGGAGGGTGCCGCTCGATGGATCAACTGCCCCGCAACGCGTCACCCGAGGAATCAGCGACAGTGCTCCCCGGTTCAGTCCGGATGGCAGCAGGATCGGGTTTCTCCGCAACGATGGCGACAGCCCACCGCAACTTCACATTGTCGATGCGGACGGGGGAGAACCGTTCCGGATCACCGACGCACTGCTGGGTGTAACAACCTTTCGGTGGTCGCCGGACGGGCGCCGCATCGCTTACACCGCCAGAGTTGCTGAGGATGGGCGCTACGGAACGGTAAAAGATCTTGCCGCAACCTCGGAACCGCCGCGGAGGATCACCGCTCAGCGCTACCAGTCGAACGGTGTTGGTTACAACCGAGATCGGCGAAACCACCTTTTTCTTGTTGAGGTGCCGGACCCGGCTCAGGAGCCGACCTACCCGGCGGCGCCGTCGGTGGCGGATCCAACGCCGGAAGCGCCGACCGATATTCCAACCTCACGCCAGCTCACCGACGGCGACTTCGACGACGGCTACCTGCAGTTCTCGCCGGATGGATCGCGGATCGGGTTCATTTCGGCCAGGCATGCGGACCGCGAGAGTGACCTCGCCAATGCCATCTACGAAATCGACCTCGATCGCGTCGATGCCGACTCCGGCACTGTCGAGCCGTATCTGGTCAGCACAGAAGCAACCAAGTTCGGCATGGACGGCTTCACCTACGCCACGACAGGAGCCATCTACTTCGTGGCCAGCGACCTGGGCCCGAGCGGCAAAGACTTCGTTGGCCGCAACGGCGCTTTGTACCGACTAGCGCGGGACGGGTCGCCCGCGGTGCGCCTGACTGATCCTGACCGTTGTGACCTGTCCGATGGCGCGAATGAGTTGCTGGTCCGCGCTGACGGAACGGTACTTGCCCTCAATACCTGGCAGGGGAGTGTCGGGCTTGTCGCGGTTCAGAGCGATGGCGGCCTGGAGCCGATCGTGTCGGGGGTAATCGATGTTCACGGTTTCGACTGTGCTGCGGGCCAGATCGCTGTGAACTTCTCCGACGCGAACTCGGCAGGCGATATTGCCGTCGTGCGTGAGGTTGGCCTGGATGGACTCAGCAACTTCTCCACCGCCCTGCTCTCTTCAGGCATCATTCCCGCCGTTGAGGTGAGCATTCCGGCGCGCGACGGATACCCCGTTCACGGCTGGGTGCTCACACCGGCCGGTGAAGGGCCACACCCAGTTCTGTTGACGATTCACGGTGGACCGTACACGCAATACACCGGAAGCTTCTTCGACGAGGCGCAGGTTTATGCCGACGCCGGCTACGCGGTGGTCATGTGCAATCCGCGCGGGTCGTCCGGCTACGGGCAGGAGCACGGTCGGGCCATCCAGTATCGGATGGGCACCCTCGACCTGACAGATGTGCTGGACTTTTTGGATGGCGCCATTGCCGACAATCCTTCCTTCGACGCCTCACGAGTCGGCATCATGGGCGGATCGTACGGCGGGTACCTGACCGCCTGGACCATCGCGCACGATCACCGCTTCGCCGGTGCGATCGTCGAACGCGGATTTCTTGATCCGGTCGGATTCGTCGGAACTTCCGACATCGGCGACTTTTTCGGCGACGAGTACACCGGCACTGATCCGGAGCAGGTCAAGGCACAGAGCCCGCAGGCAGTGGTGGGCCAGGTCACAACGCCGACGCTGATCCTGCACTCCGAAAACGACCTGAGGTGTCCGCTGTCGCAGGGCCAGCGCTACTACGCTGCGCTCAAGCAGCAGGGTGTCGAGGCAGAACTTCTGATCTTTCCGGGGGAGAACCACGAGCTCAGCCGCAGCGGCCAACCTCGCCACCGGTTGCAACGGTTTGAGGCGATCCTGGATTGGTGGCAAAGGTATTTGCCGCTCACAACGTCATGAGCCGTGCAACCCCCTCGACCGACGATCGTCTGCGCGACCTCGCTCGTCTGCGACGCGTCCGCGATCGGATCGACCGAGAGTTCGCCGAACCACTAGATGTTGAGGCGCTCGCGCGCGGCGCCAACATGTCGGCCGGCCACCTCAGCCGCGAGTTCCGACTTGCGTACGGCGAAGCACCGTATTCGTACCTGATGACTCGGCGGATTGAGCGGGCGATGGCGTTGCTCCGGCTTGGAGACCTCACCGTCACCCAGGTTTGTTATGCGGTCGGCTGCGCGTCCCTCGGCACCTTCAGCACGCGTTTTACCGAGCTCGTCGGCATTCCGCCGAGTACATATCGCAGACAGCATGCTGACGCGACGGAAGGGCTACCGTCGTGCGTCTCAAAACGGGTAACAAAACCGGTCAGGAATCGAGAAGCGCGAAAGTCCGGTACCCGTTTAGGCTGACCGCCATGGACATCACGATTCACACCTGCTTTCTTCCGCAGAATGA
>JBDSZO010000075.1:0-3438 GCA_039925105.1 Terrimesophilobacter sp.
ACTCGTGCACGTACTCAGCGTCAGCTCCCTCAAAGGCGGAGTTGGAAAAACCACCGTGACGCTTGGGTTAACCTCGGCGGCATTTGCTAGAGGACTGCGCACGCTCGTAGTCGACCTGGACCCGCAATCGGATGTGTCGACCGGCATGGACATCAGTGTTGTCGGCCACCTGAATATTGCCGACGTGTTGACCTCACCGAAAGAAAAAGTCGTGCGCGCCGCAATTGCGCCCAGCGGCTGGACGCGTGGTCGCCCTGGCAAAATCGACGTGATGATTGGTAGCCCGTCTGCGATCAACTTCGACGGCCCGCACCCGAGCATCCGAGACATTTGGAAGCTTGAAGAGGCGCTCGCCCACGTCGAGGCTGACTATGACCTGGTGCTTGTCGACTCGGCTCCGTCCCTCAACGCACTCACCCGCACCGCGTGGGCCGCCAGCGACCGGGTCACGATCGTCACGGAGCCCGGACTGTTCTCCGTTGCTGCAGCCGACCGTGCGCTGCGGGCGATCGAAGAGATTCGGCGAGGACTCTCCCCCAGGCTCCAACCGCTCGGCATCATCGTCAACCGGGCGAAGGTCCAGTCGCTAGAGCACCAGTTTCGCATCAAGGAACTGCGCGACATGTTCGGTCCGCTCGTCCTGAGCCCCCAACTGCCAGAGCGCACCTCACTGCAGCAGGCGCAGGGCGCCGCACGGCCATTGCACGTCTGGCCCGGCGAGAGCGCCCAGGAGATGGCCCACTACTTCGATCAGCTGTTAGACCGTGTAATCAGGGCCGGGCGTATCCCGGTCGGGGGTGTCGTCCCACCAATCGAACCGCCCCGCGCGCCGGAAGCTGGCGCGCCGGATTCCTGGACGACCACTTCTAACTGACTAGCCCGCTGCTGCAAAAAGTGCTGTTGGGCGATGTGCGCTCAGGATGCGCGGGTTGCACGACGCGCGGCAAGTTCGTCCGCCGGGTCCGCACCCTTCACGGAATCAAGCTCAACGAGACTATTTTCGACCTCGCGCAGGACTTTACCGACCGCAATACCGAACACGCCCTGGCCGCGGCTGACCAGGTCGATAACCTCATCGTTCGAGGTGCACAGGTACACGCTCGCACCATCGCTCATGAGTGTCGTCTGGGCGAGATCGCTCACGCCGGCTTCGCGCAATTGGTTGACGGCGGTGCGGATCTGTTGGAGGGAGATTCCGGTGTCCAACAATCGCTTAACCAGTTTGAGGACGAGGATGTCGCGGAATCCGTACAGCCGCTGAGAGCCGGATCCTGCTGCGCCGCGCACGGTTGGTTCGACAAGTTCGGTGCGAGCCCAGTAGTCCAATTGCCGATAGCTGATACCTGCTGCGCGTGCGGCGATCGCTCCGCGATAGCCAGCGGTGCTGTCAAGGTCGGGAAGACCGTCGGTGAAGAGCAGGCCCAGGTCGTATCGAGAGTCCTCGCTCCGACTGGTGACTTCAGTCATCTGGCTGCCTTCCACGCTGGGCGGGTTTCGCCGATGCTTATCGACGCGCATCATCCACGGTACCCACGGCCCACCCCGCTGGCAACGACATTCGACCAAAAGCGCTTCGGCGTGTCGAAACTGATGAAGCTCAGAGTCTACTCCCCCGCCGCAATGGCGGGAAGAAAACTAGTCCACCAAGTGGGTCAGTGCAGAACGAATCAGGCTACTGCGCACAATCTCAAGCTGACCGGCGATCTCCCGCGCCAACTCGCTGGCTTGAGCACGGCTTGATGCGTCCTTGCGCCTGGACACCGGAATCAACGCGCTCTCAATGAGCCCGAGTTCTCGTTCCGCGGAGGCGCGGAAACCCCGAAGGTGCCGCGGTTCGATGCCGGATCGCTGAAGTTCGACGAGCGACTTCAACACGACAACCACATTTTCCCCATATCGTTCTGCCGGAATAATCAGCGACGCTGAGACCGCGTCGTTCAGGAGTTGCGGTGTCGCCCCGGCTTCGCGAATGAGTTCATCGCGCTGCATCCGTCGCTCGGTGACCAGAATGGTGGGAATCGGGCCGGTGGCAGCACCGGGCAATTCAGGGCTACGGCCAGCATCCAGTTCGTCGAGGTACCCGCGGATGACTTTGAGCGGCAAATAATGATCGCGCTGCATGGTCAGCACGAAACGCAGGCGTTCAAGGTCCGACTGGGCGAATTTGCGGTAGCCGGACTCTGTCCGCGCTGGGCAGATGAGCTGCCGTTCTTCGAGGAATCTCAGTTTCGACGGCGTCAGGTCGGGAAATTCTGGCCGAAGCCGCGCAAGAACCTGCCCAATGCTCAAAAGATTGTGGGTACCCGGTATTCGAGCCTGGGCTGGTGACGCGGCCACTATCGCTTGTTCGCTGCGGCGAGGTCGGGGCGCGCAGCGTAAAAAGTCAGTCGGAACTTGCCGATTTGCACTTCTGAACCGTTGGTTAACCGGGCTGAGTCGACGCGAACGCCGTCGAAATAGGTTCCGTTGAGCGAATTCAAATCGCGAAAAGCGAAGACGGCATCGTGTCGCAGGAATTCGGTATGGCGCCTGGACACCGTGACGTCGTCCAAAAAAATGTCGGCATCCGGGTGCCGACCCGCGACGGTGACATCAGCGTCGAGAAGGAATCGTGCACCACTGTTCGGACCGCGACGCACAACCAAAAGTGCCGATCCGGACGGCAATGCGGCAATCGCTTCGTGTTCTTCCGGGTTGAGGTCGCCGTCCATTGCGGCCAGCTGAGCCTCAAACTCTTGGCTGAAATGGGCTGTGGTGTCGCTGTTCAGGGAGCCGTCAGTCGGGTCTGAATCATTGCCATTTGACGCGTCCATGCGCTACCTCCCTAGCCCCCTACAGTATCGGATTCGTGCGGAACTTCCGTACGGGAATTTTTAGAAACACGAGTGGTTTCGACCAAATAGATCCCGCCGGCCCACCAATACAGAAAGGCGCCCCACAGCGCAAAAGCCCAACCGAGCGGATCGCTGACAAAAGCAGCCTCCGGGAATGCCCGCCCGATCATGAGCAGTGGTATCGCGTAAAACAGGCAGAAGGTCGCCATTTTGCCGAGCCGGTGTACCGGAAGGGGCCCGTAACCCAGGTTGGCAAGAATGATTCCGAGCACCAGAAGAAGTACGTCGCGTGCGATGATCACCGCAACGAGCCACCACGGCATAGCCCCAACAACCGCCAGCCCAATGAGCGTGGCGAAGATGAACAGGCGGTCGGCAGCCGGATCAAGCAGTTGGCCAAGTCGCGTGACTTGATTGAGCCTGCGTGCCAAAACACCGTCTAGAAAGTCGGTCAGGCTGGACACGACCAACACCAGCAGCGCAGTGACATTTTCGCCGAGCAGGATGAGCACCAGGAACAGCGGGACCAGAGCCAGCCGAATCAGGCTGAGGACGTTTGGAATCGTGACAATGCGGGAACTGAGCCGCTCAGATTGCAGATTGG
>JBDSZO010000076.1:0-3578 GCA_039925105.1 Terrimesophilobacter sp.
ACCGACGCCTAAGTTGCCTCGGCGTCGTACGGCGCTTCCTTGCCTTCTTCTTCCAGACGCCTCTTGCGCTTCATGTACGCGGAATCCTCCACGGGAGGAGCCTTCGGTGAAACGACATCCTCAACCAACGCCTCGCGAATGATTCGACGCGGGTCATACTGGCGGGGATCCAGTTTCTTCCAGTCGACGTCGTCGAAATCCGGGCCCATTTCGTCACGCATGCGGTCCTTCGCCCCGTCCGCCATCCGCTTCAGACTTTTGACGCCTTTTGCAAGCTGGGATGCATAATGGGGCAGCCGCTCCGGTCCGAGAAGAAAGACGGCGAGCACGCCAATGAGCAGCAGCTTCTCGAAGGTCAAACCGAACACCCCCCAAGACTAACCGGTTGAAACGCCACCGGGCTCTAGAGTTGAGGCAGTGAGGAGCGACTGAGTGAGCGGCAAAGATTCGAACTGGAAGTACGCGGAAGATATCGTCGTTGAGCCCGACGAGATCGTTGCAGCGCGCGCTCGGTCACTCGAGCTCGGCATTGAATCGCTTACGCCTGGGATGGGTGCCCAGCTGGGCGTCATCGCGGCCGCAACTGTTGCCACCAATATTATTGAGATCGGCACCGGGGCTGGCGTCAGCGGTCTGTGGATGCTGCGGGGTGCGCCACGGGCGACCCTGACCTCCATCGATATCGAGGCGGACCACCAACAGCACGCCAAGCTCGCATTTGCTGATGCGAAAATTCCGGCAAACCGGGTGCGGCTGATCACCGGCCGCGCACGAGACGTGCTGCCGCGCATGAACGAAGACGCCTACGACCTTGTGCTGGTTGATGCCGACCCGAATTCGGTGATCGAATACGTCGAACACGGTTTGAGACTTGCCCGGGTTGGCGGGTCTGTGGTCGTTGCGCACGCTCTGTGGCGCGGCCACGTCGCGGACCCCGCATACCGGGACGATGTTGTCGCCGGTTACCGCAGCCTGATGCGCGAGATTGCCGGGTCGGATGCGGTCATCAGCGCCCTGTCGCCGATCGGCGACGGACTGCTTCAACTCACAAAAATCGAAGAATGACAGTGGAGCGGTTCAAGGTTGTTCCCGCTGCCTACCTGTTCCTGCGGCGCGGATCCGACGTTCTGCTGCAATTGCGCGAAGGCACCGGGTTCATGGACGGCCACTGGGCGGCCGCAGCGGCCGGTCACGTCGAGGCCGACGAGTCAGTGTTCGACGCCATCATCCGTGAGGCGAGGGAAGAGCTGGGCATCGAGGTGGATTCTGCGGACCTTACGCCGGTCACCGCCCTACAACGCACCCAACGCAACCATCAGGCGATCGACGAACGCGTCGACTTCTTCTTCGAATGCCGCACCTGGAATGGTGAACCCGCACTTCAGGAACCCGAAAAAGCCGCCGACCTTGGCTGGTTTTCACTGAGCGCACTGCCGCATCCCGTCGTGCCGCACGAAAAGTACGTACTCGACCTGATGGCGGGCGGAAATCCGCCCGCCATCGTCAGCTTCGGGTTCTCACCCGGTTAGTCCGCTGTCTCTCCGCGCTATTTTGCCGCGGCAACGACCCCAGCGAGCGCGTCGTGAAGCTCTTTGGCTTCCGCGTCGTTCACGGAGACGACCAAACGTCCGCCGCCTTCAAGCGGGACCCGAACGATTATGAGTCGACCCTCCTTAACAGCCTCCATTGGTCCGTCTCCGGTCCTCGGCTTCATGGCTGCCATGAATGGTCCCCTTTCGTGGAATCTCTTCCACCATTATCCCGCATTTCTGCGACACCGGAAAACGAGGGGGCATCGCCTGACTCTCACAGGGTCCAGTAAGGCCCGTCGACTACCGTGCTTGAGAGCATTATGAACCAGCACATTTCAAATTTTGACGACCTCATTGACCCCGACCACGCGGGCGAAATCCTCCCGACCACGGCGAAACTCCCGCTAGGGATCGAGCAAACATCACCACAGTCACGTAAGGCTCGACGCGAAGCCGACGCTCTGGCGGCGGCCGAGGATGCCGACGCCGCACCATGGTGGCGAACAGTTTCCCGTACCCAATGGTTGGGCAGTGTCGGCTCAGGCATCGTTCTCGCGGTTGGAGCATTTTTGGTGCTCCTGCTCGTCATTCCTGGGGGTCCGGCACCGGCCGTTTACCACCCTTCCGAAACACCAACGGATCCCTCGGCATCGTCACCACTGCTCACGGACACTGCTGACAACCTCAGCCTGCAGGATCTGCCGGGGCTCAGTCCGACTCCAGCCGCGACCGCCGACGCCGATGCTGCCAGCCCAAAGACCTCCCGTGGTGGGTCATCAACAGCTGCGGCCAAACCTGGGCCGACCGCAACCATCACGACGCCTCCTCAGACCCCCACTCCAACACCAACACCAACACCAACACCAACACCAACACCAACACCGACTCCATCTCCAACACTGACGCCCACACCAACCCCGACCCCGCCTCCCGCAGATCCGTCAGCGCCGCCGGTCCCCTGACGGGGTGATGCGCTACGGCGGCGTCCAGTCGTAGCCATCAACCCACCAGCAGTAGTAAATCCACACGCCCTGCCCAATGATCGATACCAGCACGAGCACAATTCGATAGCTGCGAGACCGCGGTTGCGCCAACGCTCCGGCCAGGGGGAAGAGCGGAATCAACAGGCGGAACGTGCTGGACTGCGGAAAGAAGACCGCGAGCAGATACAGGCTGTAACTTGCCAACCAGATCCGAAGCGTGCCGCCAAGGCGATGCACCGACGGAAGAAAAAGTGAGGCGAAGAAACCCACAACGACGACACCGAGAACGACAAGGCCGAGCGGTCCTGGAATCCAGAACGACGCCCCCTGCACCCACGACGTGAACGGTACGAGCTCGCCGTAGCCAACATAGGATGCCCGCCACGCCAACTCGGTGTCGGTGTATGCGGTCACAGATCCGGTAACCAACCAGGCGATTGCGGGCCAGGCAAGGCCCATCAGACCGCTGAAAACCGCGACACCGGATGCCAGAATGCGCTCACCAATCGGGAACGGCTCACGAACACGATTCACGAAGCGATAAACAACGTGGCCTGCAAGCGCGAGCGCAAACGCCAACCCGCTCGGTCGGGTGATCGCCATTACCGCGATCACCGGCATCAACGCAAGGTAGCGACGCTTCAGCAGGAAGTACAGTGCCACGGTGAGCAGGAACACCTGCATCGACTCGGCGTACGACACCTGCATGATCGGCGACAGGGGCGCAACACAGAACAGCACCACCGAAAAGAGTGCGGAGTTTCGAGGCAGAACCAGTCGCATCAGCCGGTAAAACATCACGGCACCGGCGAGCGAGAACGCGAACGAGACAACAACCGACAGCGGTGCCCAGGGCAGTCCGGTGAGCCCCATCAATCCGCGAACCAGGAACGGGTAGCCGGGCATGAACGCCCAGGCGTTCTGCGCGACGTGACCGTCGGCCGTCATCGGCAAAACACTCGGATAGCCGGACACCGCAACGATGTGGTACCAGGTGCTGTCCCACAGCTGGGCGAAGTTGAGGTAGTTCGGGTTCGGCCCTGTCCACGCATTTGCCTTCTGC
>JBDSZO010000077.1:0-4362 GCA_039925105.1 Terrimesophilobacter sp.
TGAGGGGTCCCAATCTCCCCTTCAGCGACCTCGGGAAGGGGAGATTGGGACCCCTCAGGCTGCGCACCGTCACCGTCACACGCGTTATCCACAGATTCATCGGGCTAGGGCAAGCAGTGCGCACACCAAGTTATACTCTCGAGTATGACTGTTATACTTGACGGTATGACTCACACCGTTGGCGCGAAAGGGCAGGTCGTCATCCCAAAACACCTGAGGGATGCACTGAAGATCTCCCCCGGTCAGGAAGTCGTGTTCGAGCGTCAGGGGGATGATGTCGTGGTGCGTAAAGTCGCCTCGGCAAACGCATCCGCCCCGCTCAAAGCTCGATTCGCCGGCAGCGCGCTGACCTCGGCATTGCTTGAGGCCCGTCGCGAGGATCGTGTGGCGGAGAACAACGCAGATGGCAGCGACCACCAATGACTGTCGTCCTCGATTCTTGGGCGATCATGCGTCTGCTTGAAGGCGCGGAACCCGCCGCCAGCCGCGTGCAGGCCGAAATTGATGCTGGCCAAACGGTCATGAGCTGGATCAATCTCGGTGAAATCTTCTACGTATTAGCCCGTAGCGTTGGACTTGCTGCCGCGCAGTCGACCGTCACTGACATTGAGAACGTGGTCGACGTGCGACTTCCGGACCGCAAAACCATGATCGATGCTGCCACCATCAAAGCGTTGCACCCGATGTCCTATGCGGATGCTTTCGCTGCGGCAACTGCAGCGCGGCTACGCGCCCCACTATGGACGGGAGACCCCGAGTTGCTGGTCGCGGGCGCGGTTTGGACAACGTTCAATCCGGGCGACGCGAACTAGCCGAGGCAACCGACCGACGCAAGGGCAGAGCGGAGCAGAACGCCACGACCGCCCTCCATCTCGCCGGAGATCTCACTTCCGGCCGCCTCCTCTGGCGACAGCCAGGTCACTTCGAGCGCATCCTGTCGTGGGTCACAGGTGCCGGTCACCGGCACAACGTAGGCGAGCGAGACCGCGTGCTGGCGATCATCCGTGAACGGGGTGATCCCGGGCATTGGAAAATACTCGGCCACCGAAAACGGCACCGGGCTCGTCGGCAACTGGGGGAACGCCATCGGCCCGAGATCCTTCTCCAGGTGGCGGAACAGCGCCTCGCGCAGGGTCTCTCCGTACAGCACCCGCCCAGAAACCAATGTGCGGGTCATCTCACCGGTGGGCGAAGCGCGCAGAAGCACGCCCACCTCGGTGACAACCCCAAGACCATCCACCCGCACCGGCACCGCCTCCACGTAGAGGAGCGGCAGGCGCATCCGGATGGCAGTGAGCTCATCGTCAGATAGCCAGCCGGAATTCGGATCGGGTGTACCAACGGAACTCATGCTCCATTGTCGCCCATGCGCCGCACACAACGGTGCAAGGATGGGCTGGGCAAAGAAAGAGGAACCATGCGAATCGATGCGGACGCGGTAATGTGGTCTGCCCCAGGGAGTGAGCGAGCCGGCCGGCCGCTTCTGATACTCCTGCATGGTTACGGGGCCCACGAGGGCGACATCTTTTCCCTGTCACGCTCGCTCCCGTTGGAGCCTGTCATCGCCTCCGTCCGTGCACCGCTGAGGGAAGGGACCGGTTACACCTGGTTTCCTTCCGCCGGGGAATCGTCCGCCACCGGGTCACCCGCCGACGAACGATTCGACGCGGTCGCCGATGCGGTTGGCGCACTCACGGAATGGATCGACTCGACCACATCGACCGCCGCCGGCCTCCTCGGGATGTCCCAGGGCGGCGCCATGGCGCTCGAACTTCTGCGCACGCATCCGGAACGCTTCGGCTACGTGGTGCAGTTGAGCGGGTTCGTGTTCCCGACCGATCATCCCGGCGACGCCCGCCTTGCCGAACTGCGACCTCCGGTGTTTTGGGGACGCGGCACTACGGATACGGTGATCCCAGCATCCCTCATCAACCACACCCAAAAGTGGTTGGCGGAGCATTCCACCCTGACCGCGGGAATCTATGAGGGGCTCGGCCACGCGGTTTCCGATTATGAACTCAGCGAGGTTGGCGCATTCATCCGCTCGCACCTCTGACCGAATTTGAAGGAGATCCGCCCGTTATATGCCGCTTTTGGCACATTTGGGCGGTCGATCGCCGGATCTCCTTCAAATTGGTTCAGCACGTCAGGGGCGGCGCCAGCGGATCGCGAGGATGACGAACGATGCGGTGATGGTTGTCAGGCCGAGCACGATCAGCAATGGCACCCCGAACCAGGCCATCTGGAAGAGAGCGGAGACGGCGTAGCCAGGGAACGTGTCCCCCGTGATCGCACCAGCACCTCCCACTACCGCAAAAGAGATGGCAACCCCACCGATGACAAACGCGGCACCGAGCGCCCACAACACGATGATCCACGGATTGATGCGCTGCCACCATGCCGCGGGCTCAGAATCCTGATCGGTGCGCTCGGCCCGTTCGGCCCGGATACGCTGACCAGCTATTTCCGGCGAGTGCTGCGCCGGCCGATTTGCTACGCCCACTGGCTCGCCCGCTGGAGTATCTGCAGACTCGCCCCAACCGTCCACAGTTCCGTCATCCCATCCGCCGGTCGTCTCCTCACGCAGCGGCGCGCTCGGCGGTTCCCTGCGATGCGCGTGCGGATCATACCCGGGCTGGAAGGCGGGACTGAATCGAGGGTCGATGCGTCGACGCTCGCCGGAAGGGTTGTTTGTGCCTGCTGAATCGCTCATCGCATCCTCCCCGACATGGGCTCGAGTCTATCCAGCCACGCCCGCCAGGTCCGCCAAACCTGCTGAGGCAGGCACTCGCTAAGGTGTGCACATGAAACGTGCCACCAGCGCAGTGCTCATCATTGTGGTGCTCGCACTCGGCGCATTCTGGCTGATTTCGCAATCCCCGGGCACTGCGCCAACGCCTGGCCCCGCCGTTGAGCTGCCGACAGCGACCGATCAGATTCCCCCGGCTGCGGCCGATCTGTCTCGACCGGCCACCGCGACGCTCTCTCATGTCGCCTATGTTCACGACGGTGACACACTGTATCTGCAGCCGGATGGCACGACCTCCCGTGCCGATGAAATCACCGTGCGACTGCTCGGTCTCGACACGCCGGAGCTGCGGCCGAGCGTCGAATGTTTCGCGGTTGAGGCACGGGATCACCTGCGCGCGTTGCTTCCTCAGGGTGCAGAGGTTTGGATTCTTGCCGACAAGGGGTTGCTCGACAAGTACGGCCGCAGCCTGCTCTACCTGTGGACGAAGGACGGCCACTTCGTCAATATGGATCTGGTCGCCAATGGGTATGCGACGGCGTTGCGCATCAAACCCAACGAGGCCTACTGGCCGGAGCTGCGGGATGCGGAAACAGCCGCCCGCGCAAAGAACTTGGGCCAGTGGGGGCACTGCTGAGTGGACCAGCTAACCGCTGTCTCACCCGCTAACGGGCGGCGGCGGCATCCTCGTTCCGGACGAAGCTCACCCGAAGTCGCGTGGTCCACGACATCAGAAGCGCAAGCAGCAGCGCGCCGACCGCAATCGCGATGCTGATCACGATCACCGGCATGTAGCCGGCGGGGCGCGGGTCAAGGAACGGGTACGGGTACCAGTCGACGATCGGCCCCCGGATGAGGCTGTAGCCGAGGTACAGCAAGGGGTACGCAAGCCACACCATTGCTGAGCGGACCCGGATGCGGAACGGCGGCAGATCCACCAGCCAGTCGATGATCATGACGATGGGGATGATGTAGTGCAGCACCAGGTTGACCCACGGCACGGCGGTGTCGACCTCCACATTGCGCAGCAACAGGCTGTAGGTGATACCGGTTACCGTCATGTAGATGGTCGCCGCTCCGCGCAGATACTGCACCCAGGTGGGGAGTGCACCGCGCCACGCGTACCCTGCGGCGACGAACAGCGTCACCATTGCGATGATGTTCGATTCGACGGTGAAGAAGCTAAAAAAGTTGGCTGGCTTGTAGTCCGGAATGTTGGCGACGTTGTAAATGTATTGGGCGGCGAGGCCAACAAGCCCGAGTACGGCGAATCCGTAACGAAACAGGGCAATCCATCGCTCACGTGTCATTACGTGAGCCTATCGGCGAATGGGGATGGACTTCGCGGATTTCGAGCGCTGACACGCCTTCAGATGGAATGCGCTCCAATGTTACGGTTGCCTGAGTTGAGTCGACACGTCTGCACCGGTTCTCCGGCCGACCGGACCAGGACGAGAGGGATCAGATGAGCTACATCAAATCGGCACATCTTGACGAGAAGGGTTTCCTTCTTCTTGACCGGTACGATCAGGCCGCAGACCCACGCGAGTGGCTCGATATCGAGTATGTCGACTGGAAGTCGTCCGGTGACACCCGTTTCGCCCCGCTGGCAA
>JBDSZO010000078.1:0-3800 GCA_039925105.1 Terrimesophilobacter sp.
AGAAATGGCCTTAACCTCTATGCGCCGCGCGCAGCGCGCAGAACTGCCGTCGCCCGTGCGCCCGACAAGGGCCGGCGCACCAAAGAATGCAGCGTCGTCATCGACGACTATGCGGTCGTCAGCGCGCTGCGCTGCCGTCCGTATAGTCGTCATCCTGCTGCTTCCAGGCGAACAGTTTGCGTAGTTCGCGGCCGGTTGCTTCGATGGGGTGGTCTTCGCCTTTTTTGCGTAGGGCCTTGAATTCGGGTGCGCCAGCATCCTGGTCGGCGATGAAGCGTTCCGCGAATGCGCCGGACCGGATGTCGGCGAGCACGCCTTGCATGTTTTCTTTGACGTGCGGGTCGATGATGCGCGGGCCGGATACGTAGTCGCCGTATTCTGCGGTGTCGGAGACGCTCCAACGCTGTTTGGCGATGCCACCTTCGTTGATGAGGTCGACGATGAGTTTGAGTTCGTGCAGCACCTCGAAGTAGGCAACTTCTGGCTGGTAGCCGGCCTCAGTGAGCGTCTCGAACCCGTACTGGATGAGCTGCGATACTCCGCCACAGAGTACCGCCTGCTCGCCGAACAGGTCGGTCTCTGTCTCCTCGGTGAAGGTGGTTTTGATTCCACCGGCACGCAGTCCACCGATCGCTTTCGCGTAGCTGAGCGCGAGCGGCCAGGCTTTGCCCGTCGCATCGTTTTCGACCGCGACGATCACCGGAACCCCACGTCCGGCTTCAAACTCACGACGCACGACATGGCCGGGTCCTTTTGGCGCGATCATGATGACGTCGACGCCTTCTGGCGCGTCAATGTATCCGAAGCGGATGTTGAATCCGTGCCCGAATACGAGCGCGTCGCCGTCGGACAGGTTGTCTTTGATGTCGTCGGCGAACAGTCCTCGCTGGTGCTGGTCGGGGGCGAGGATGACGATGACGTCGGCCCACGCTGCTGCCTCGGCGGACGGCAGGACGGTGAATCCGGCATCCTCCGCTTTCTGCTTCGAGGCGGAGTCAGGCTTCAATCCGATGACAACTTCTGCACCGGAGTCGCGCAGGTTTTGCGCGTGCGCGTGGCCTTGCGAACCATAACCAATGACGGCGATCTTGCGGCCCTGGATGATGGACATGTCGGCGTCGGAGTCGTAGAAGATTTCGGCCATGTGTGATGCTCCTTGTTGGTTGATTGATGTCTAGGTCTCGGCAGGCTCGACCTTGACACTGCGGGCGATGCTGCTGCGTCAGTTTTTGTAAACGCGTTCCGTGATGCTTTTCGATCCGCGCCCGATTGCGAGTAGACCGGATTGGGCGATCTCTTTGATCCCGTAGGGCTCCAAAACTCGCAGCAGCGCCTGAATCTTCGCTGTGTCGCCGGTGACTTCAATGACGACCGCGTCGGTGGCGACATCCACTATGCGGGCTCGGAACAGGTTGGTCGCTTCCAGGATCTGGCTGCGCGTGGTGTTGTCGACTTTGACCTTGATGAGCATGTGCTCGCGTTCCACGGTCTGGGACGGGTCAAGTTCCACGATTTTGATCACGTTGACCAGCTTGTTCAACTGCTTGGTCACCTGCTCAAGAGGGAGTTGTTCGACGTCCACAACCACCGTGATGCGGGAAAGACCGGGGATCTCGCTCTTACCGACGGCAAGACTTTCGATGTTGAATCCTCGGCGGGCGAACAGGCCCGCGACGCGGGTCAGCAGACCGGGCTTGTCCTCGACGAGGAGTGACAGTACATGGCTCACGGTTACTCCTCCTCCCACTCAGGTGCTTTTTCTCTGGCGTACTGCACTGACGAGTTGCCGACACCTTGCGGGACCATCGGCCAGACCATCGCGTCAGCGCTCACAATGAAGTCGATGACGACCGGTCGATCGTTGGTCGCGTTGGCGAGCGTGATGGCCGCGTCTACGTCTTCCGGTTTCGTCACGCGTATGCCCAGTGCGCCATACGCTTCTGCGAGCTTGACGAAGTCGGGAATCATGACGGTGTTGTGCCCGGTGTTCAGGTCGGTGAAGGAGTGTCGTCCGTTGTAGAACAACGTCTGCCACTGCCGAACCATGCCCAGCGATGAGTTATTGATGATCGCCACTTTGATCGGGATGTTGTTGATCGTGCAGGTTGCGAGTTCCTGATTGGTCATCTGGAAGCACCCATCGCCGTCGATCGACCAGACGATGCGATCCGGGTTTGCGACTTTCGCTCCCATCGCGGCCGGAAGCCCGTACCCCATCGTTCCGGCGCCGCCGGAATTCAACCAGGCGTTCGGTCGCTCGTATTTGATGAACTGCGCCTCCCACATCTGGTGTTGGCCGACACCGGCGGCGTAAACCGCCTCGGGCCCGGTGATCGCACCGATTCTCTCGATGACGTACTGCGGCGACATGAGACCGTCGTCTGGCTCGTCGTAGCCGAGCGGGAATCGCGTTTTCAGTTCTTTCAGCCGCGCCCACCACGCCGTGATGTCCGGCTTGGTTTTTTTGATTGCGTCCGCGAACGCGACCGTCAGGTCGGCGATGACATCTTTCGCGTCACCGACTATCTGTACATCAGCAATTCGAATTTTGGAGATTTCTGCCGGGTCGATGTCGACGTGCACGACTTTCGCATCCGGCGCGAATTCGCTTGGCTTGCCCGTGACGCGGTCATCGAAGCGGGCGCCAAGCGAAATGAGCAGGTCGGACTCTTGCAACGCCAACACGGCTGGCACGCTCCCGTGCATCCCTGGCATCCCAAGATGTTGTTCATGCGAATCCGGGAATGCACCTCGCGCCATCAGGGTCGTCACCACCGGCACGCCCGTTACCGTCGCCAATGTGAAAAGCTCCTTGGAGGCGTTGGCCCTGATGACACCACCGCCGACATAGAACACGGGCCGCTTCGCCTCCGCCAAAAGCTGAGCCGCTGCCTGGATCTGTTTTCCGTGCGCTTTGATGACCGGTCGGTAGCCGGGGAGGTTCACCTTGGGTGGCCAGATGAACGGGGCACTGTTCTGCTGTGCGTCTTTTGTCACATCAACCAGGACCGGTCCGGGGCGTCCCGTGGTGGCAATGTGAACGGCGGCGGCGATAACCCCGGGCACATCCTCGGCACGTGTGACCAGGAATGAGTGCTTCGTGATCGGCATGGTGATGCCGACAATGTCGACCTCCTGGAATGCGTCGGTCCCCATCGAGGTCGAGAACACCTGCCCGGTGATGGCCAGGAGTGGTACAGAGTCCATGTGTGCATCGGCAATTGCCGTCACGAGGTTTGTGGCGCCTGGGCCGCTTGTCGCAATGGCAACACCGAGCTTTCCCGACGAGGACGCATACCCTTCAGCGGCGTGACCTGCACCCTGTTCGTGGCGAACCAAAATGTGGCGAATTGCGGTGGACGACATGAGTTCGTCGTAGAACGGCATGATGGCGCCGCCGGGAAGCCCGAAAACATCCTTGATCCCGAGCTTTTCCAGAGAGCGAAGGATCGCACCGGAACCGGTCAGAATTTCTTCTTTCGTACCGGCCGCCTTCTTTGGCGCGGCGGGTGCAGCCGCTTTCGGTGTTGGCGGCACGGGTTTGGATTCCGTGGGCATGGGGTGGTGTCCTTACAAAACGTTGGTGAGCGATGAGGCTATCCGGTGATTGCGCCCTCAGAAGCCGAGTGCACAAGTTTGGAATACTTCGCCAAGACGCCACGGGTGTAGCGAGGAGGAAGCGGAGCCCAGCCGTTGCGGCGAGCTTCGAGCTCTGCCGGTTCGACAAGTAAGTCGAGTGAGCGAGCTGCGATATCGACCCGTATAAGATCACCATCGCGCACGAAGGCGATGGGTCCTGC
>JBDSZO010000079.1:0-3088 GCA_039925105.1 Terrimesophilobacter sp.
CAAGCGAGGCGGCAACATCCGCATCGTCGGTCGACCAATTGCTCACCGAAATGCGCAGGATGTCTCGCCCGGCCCAGCGGGAACCGGACATCCAGGTTGTACCGTCGGCGAGGATTCTGGCGGTGATACTGCGGGTGCGCTCGTCGCTTCCGAAGCTGACACTCACCTGGGTGAACACGACGTTGTTCAGCACGTCGACACCGGGCATGGCGGAGATTGCGGATCCAAACGCTTGCGCGCGTGTCACCAAACGGTCGACGAGCGCAACGACACCGGACGTTCCCAGCGACCGCAACGCAGCCCACACCGGCACACCGCGTGCGCGTCGGGAGAATTCCGGCGTCTTCTCGAACGGGTCGCCTGGGCCACTGTCATCGCCGATCAGGTAGCTGGTGTGCGCGCCGAACACCGAGCGCAGCACCTGTGGCCGCGTCACAATGGCAATGCCGCAGTCGTAGGGCACATTGAGTGTCTTGTGGGCATCGGTTGCCCACGAATCGCACTTTTCCACGCCGACGACCTGGTGTCGATGGGTTGGACTCGCTGCCGCCCACAGCCCGAAAGCGCCGTCGACGTGCACCCAGGCGTCGTGCGTGTGCGCGATATTAGCCAGTTCGGACATGGGATCGGAGGCGCCGGAGTGCAGGTTCCCGGCCTGGAGGCAGACGATTGCCGGCCCGTCAACGGACGCGATCGCTTCGGCCAGCGCGTCAGGAAGCATCCGGCCCTGATCGTCGGTAGCGACACCGATTGGCTTTCCGAGCCCGAGGTATTTGAGCGCGAGATCAATCGAGGCATGCCGGTCGGCACCGCCGAAAACGCTCACTTTCGGCGCGCCGGCGAGTCCTTCATCGTCAAGGTCCCAACCGGCCTCAGTGAGAACGTGTTGGCGCGCGGCGGCAAGCCCAACGAAATTGGAGCTGGTTGCCCAGGTCGTGAATCCGACATCCGATCCGGCGGGCAGACCGAGCAGGTCCAGCAACCATCGGCCAGCGGTCTCTTCGGCCGCAGCGGTCGCCGGGGTGGCGTAGCGCATGGCTGCATTCTGGTCCCACGCGCTCACCAGCCAGTCGGCACCCATCGCAGCAGGAAGGTTGCCGCCCATGACCCAGCCGTAGAACCGGCCGGACGCCATATTCAGCAGGCCCGGTTCGGCCAGGCGTGCCAACTCATCAACGACGGATGCCGCATCGATCGACTGTTTCTGAAGCGGGACGGCGAATTCGGCAAGTAGCTCGTCCGCAGTTTTTGTGGGCCCGACTCTCCGGGTCGAAACCGATCGAAGCCAGTCCAGCGCGTGCGCGTGGGCGTGCTCGAGTGCTGTCTCAAACTCTTCGGGTTTGGCCGACATCGTCACAGTGTATGCCCAGGGTCGAAGCCGTCAGCGGTTCTCTGGTCACCGCACAGGGCCAACCGAGTGTGCGGTGTGAACTTGAGCACAGTCTGGACAGTCTGGTTGACAGGGGACACGCATCACGGAAGGGTTGGCCATTCGGTACCAGTCAGTATCGGTACTAACCCAGGAGAATTTCCGACCAGAAAGGGCCACCATGCTCACCATGACCGAAAACGCAAGCACACTTATCAAGACCCTGGCCGCCCAGACGACGGTAGAGGACGACGCTGGCCTGCGAATCAGTGCGGCAGACGACAGCACAGAACACCGAGTTGACTTGACTCCTGCACCCGAGCCGCACGATCACATTGTCGAGAGTGCCGGAGCTAAAGTTTTCCTCGAACCTGGTGCGTCGGAACAACTCGCCGACAAAGTGCTTGACGCCCAACAGGAAGACGGCGGCGCGGTCCGGTTTGCGATCAGCGTCAAGCACTAGCGACACAACTCAAGAGTTTCGCCGCGTTCAGGCGGATTCGAATTTCGGGCCGGTTCGATTTTCAGACTGAAGCGAACCGTTGCGCTGAGCTCGCCTTCGCCTTCGCCGCCTCGACCTCCCTGTCCTTCGGGGAGGTCGTGGCTACGAGATCGTTGAGCAGGTGCTGGGTGGCATGGGCGACTTCGTCCACCGCGCGATCGAACGCCTCCGCATTGGCTTTCGACGGTTTCGTCGTTCCGCTGATCTTGCGCACGTATTGCAGCGCGGCGGCATGGATCTCGTCGCCATTTGCGGCTGGTTCAAAATTGTGGAGGGTGTGGATGTTGCGGCACATGCGGCGAGCCTAGCCCCCGTGCCCTGTCGGAGCACAATACAACTGCGTACGCAAGGCAACTACGACCACAATGGAACTATGAGCACAATTCTTGTTACTGGCGCCACCGGCACACTTGGCACCCCTACGGCTGCCGCACTGCGCGAATCGGGGCACGACGTTCGTGCGCTGAGTCGCGCCAGTGGGCCCGGGCTCACTTCAGGCAATTTGTTGACCGGCAGCGGAATCGCACAGGCATTCAGCGGAGCCGACACCGTCGTGCACCTGGCAACCGGTAAGCGTGACGTCGATCAGGCGCGGGCAGCAATGAGTGCATCCCGTGCAGCAGGCGTCGGTCACTTTGTTCTGATCTCCATCGTCGGCATCGACGACATTCCGCTTGGCTACTACAAGGGCAAGCTTCTGATCGAGGCCGAACTCATAGAGTCCGGGGTTCCGCACAGCATTCTGCGAGCAACCCAGTTCCATCAGTTCGTCGACAACCTTGTGGCCGGCACTCGTTTCTCGCCGGTCATCGTTGCCCCAAAGTTCTCGTTCCAGCCGATTTCGACCTCGGAGGTCGCAACACGCC
Organism: Terrimesophilobacter sp.; assembly: GCA_039925105.1. GTDB lineage: Bacteria > Actinomycetota > Actinomycetes > Actinomycetales > Microbacteriaceae > Terrimesophilobacter. The sequence continues at coordinate 2,738 of JBDSZO010000079.1, forward strand.
TCACTGAGTTGGCCGGTTCGGATCCTGCGGGCCGTGTCGCGGACATCGGCGGGCCGGAACAGAGAACAGCCCACGACCTGGCTTTAGCGGTGAAACTCGCAACCTCGTCGCGACGGCCAATCGTGAATCTCGCTTTGCCGGGAAAGACGTTTGCCGGATTCGTCGCCGGACACAATCTGGTTCCCGGCACACCTTATGGCCTGAAGACCTTCGACGAGTACCTGAGGGAAAAGTTCGGGACTACGCCGGCCACGCCCCGATGATGATTGCCATCACAACCAGCGTCACCAACTCGTGCGCAATGTTCAGTAGGGTCAATCCACTGGGCCGCTTATCGAACGCGTCGTGGGT
>JBDSZO010000080.1:0-2075 GCA_039925105.1 Terrimesophilobacter sp.
GTACTGGTCAAACCGGCGACCGCTACCGAGCCGACGTCGTCATGGAGGGTTGCGAGCAGTCGAATCATGGCGAGCATCGCGTCGGGCGCCGCTCCCCCAAACATGCCGGAGTGCGAGGCGTGCTCCAGCGTCGTTACGGTGAGCCGGAAGGTGACGTTGCCACGAAGCGCGATAGTGATTGCTGGCGTCTCGATGTCCCAATTGTCGGAGTCCGCAACAACAATCACATCGGCACTCAATTCCTCGCGGTGCTGTTTCAAAAAGTTAGAGAAGGACCGGGAACCAAACTCCTCCTCGCCCTCGATGAACAGTGCGAGACCCAAATCGAAGTCCTCGCCTTCGGTTTCCACGAAGGCACGGATTGCGGCAACGTGAGCCATCACTCCGGCCTTGTCGTCGGCAGCACCGCGGCCATAAATTCGGTCGCCACGAACCGTCGGTTCGAATGGCGGCGACTCCCAGTCCTCATCTTTGCCGGGAGGTTGGACATCGTGGTGCGCGTAGAGAAGGATCGTCGGACGGTTGTTCTTCGCCTTTCGAGTGGCGAGAACTGCCGGCTGCCCGAGATTCTCGGTGTCGCCGATCGTCGCCTGCGACACCTTCACGGAGTCGAAGATTCCAAGAGCCTTCACGAGTGTTTCGACCGCATGCGCACTTGAGCGAACTTCGGCCGGGTCAAACGCCGACCAGGACACGGACGGAATGCGAACCAAACCGGACAGCTCGGCAATTGCAGCCGGAAAGCCAGCGGAGACCGCAGCGGCCAGAGGAGTGCTGTGGTTTTGGGAAGAATCTGATGCGGAGCTCATGCAGGTAATCTTAATCGGACATCGACAGCAGGGATGGACAGTGGCCAAGCCAGCAACACCAGACGACAGCACCGACGACAGCGCTGAGAGCGCTGCGGCTGGCAAGGGTCGTCCGACACCAACACGCAAAGAACGTGAAGCAGCAAACCTGAGACCGCTGGTAAACAATGACCGCCGCGCGGCAAGCAAAGAATCGCGGGCCAAGATGGCCATCGCACGGGACCGAGCCAGAATTGGCATGGCTGCCGGCGAAGAAAAGTATCTCCCGATACGCGACAAAGGTGCTCAGCGCCGATACATCAGAGACTTCGTCGACGCACGGTTCAGTATCGGCGAAGTACTCATCCCGGTCATGTTCATCGTCATCATCCTGACCGTGGTGAACAACGAGTACGCCCAGTTGCTTGGCATTGCCGGGCTGTGGTTGTTCTTTCTCATCGCGGTCATCGACAGCGTCATTCTCGGCATGCGGCTGAATCGGAAGCTCGCCGCCAAATTCGGCTCCGAAAAGGTGCAATCAGGAAACCGTTGGTACGCGGCCATGCGGGCGATGCAGCTTCGGTTGATGCGGTTGCCTAAGCCTCAAGTGAAGCGCGGTCAGTATCCGAGCTAAATCACAACACTCCCCCGACAGGGCGTAACCCCGTCGGCGCTGGCGTCGCGGCGAAGGCCAGAAATGGCCTTCGCTTTTAGCTCCAGCGCGCAGTCAAGCGCGGTCAGTATCCGAGGTAGGCGACTGACCTTAGCCGTAGAAGTCCACGATTGATTTGGTGCGCCCATAAGGGGCCCCAGTAGAGGAACGCCGTGTAGCCCTGCACCAGGGTCGCCCCGAAAGCAAGGCGCTCGGCAACATCCTCTGCGGTTTCCACTCCCCCCACCGAGATGACACAGAACTCCGTCGGAACTACGGAACGAATGTGTCGCAAAATGGCGAGTGAACGCGCGGCGAGCGGCGCCCCGGACAGCCCCCCCGCGCCAGCGTTTTCGACCAGACGCGGGTTGCTTGCCAGGTCGGAACGATCAAGTGTGGTGTTCGTTGCGATGATTCCAGCGAGCCCAAGTTCCACTGCAAGCAGACTCACTTCGGCCACTGCTTCGTCACTGAGGTCAGGCGCAATCTTCACCAAAACCGGGGTCGAACCGGCCGCATCGCGCACAGCGACCAGGAGTGGGGCGAGCCGGTCGCGATCCTGCAGGCCCCGCAACCCTGGCGTGTTTGGCGAGCTGACGTTCACCGCGAGGTAGTCGGCGACGGGCGCGAGCAGG
>JBDSZO010000081.1:0-2537 GCA_039925105.1 Terrimesophilobacter sp.
ACCGTCCGAGTGTGGTCGCCGTTGGAACGATTGTCTGGCTGGGAAGCGAAGTCATGTTCTTCGCCGGCCTTTTCGCAATCTACTTCACACTGCGATCAGTCTCCCCGGGCCTGTGGGCATTCGAAACACCCAAGCTTGATGTGCCGTACGCGCTGACCAACACCATCATTCTGGTGTTGTCGTCGGTGACCTGCCAGTTCGGAGTGTTCGCCGCCGAGCGACTTCAGGCGCGCGCGACGGGCTGGAAGCCCTCCGAGTGGGGAGTGGTGGAGTGGTTCTTCCTCACCTACGCCATGGGTGCGGTGTTCGTCATCGGCCAGGTCTTCGAATACGCGAACCTGGTCTCCGAACATGTCGGTGTCGACTCGAACCAGTACGGCTCAGCGTTCTACATCACGACCGGATTCCACGCGCTGCACGTGACCGGCGGCCTCATTGCCTTCCTCATTGTGCTTGGCCGCGTTTTCTCCGTCAAAAACTTCACCCACAAGGAAGCGACCAGTGCAATAGTCGTCTCCTACTACTGGCACTTCGTCGACGTCGTGTGGATCGGGCTCTTCCTGATCATTTACGTACTCAAATAGGAACACGGAACCCAGCATGCGAACCCACTCCTCAACGCCTCGACGAGCACAGTCGGGTCGACGGCATCCGCTCGCCTCGATCGCCCTCATCACCATTGGACTGCTGTCCACCGGCGGTGCCTATGCCCTCGTGACAACTGCGGCGGCCGCCGAAACTCGCACCGCCGTGACCACCTCCATCACCGAGGGCCAGAAGCTCTTTGCTTCCAACTGCGCCACCTGTCATGGTCTCAACGCTGCCGGAACGGCGAACGGTCCGAGTTTGTACGGTGTAGGCGCAGCATCGGTCGACTTCCAGATGGGCACCGGACGGATGCCCCTGGCATATCAGGGACCGCAAGGCCAGCAGAAGCCGGCACAGTTCACCCAAGAGCAGATCGATGCGGTTGCGGCGTACGTCGCATCGCTTGCCCCCGGGCCAGCGATTCCGGCCGAGAAGTACCTTGATGGCAGTGGAAATGCTGCAACGGGTGGTGAGCTGTTCCGCATCAACTGCGCAATGTGTCACAACGTTGCTGGCGCTGGAGGTGCACTGACCGAGGGCAAGTTCGCTCCTGCGCTTGCCGGCGTCAAGGCGGTGCATGTTTACGAAGCAATGGTCACTGGTCCGCAGAACATGCCGGTGTTCAGCGACCTGAACCTTTCACCACAGGAAAAAGCGGACATCATCAGCTTCCTGAAGTACCAGAACGAGCACGCCTCGCCCGGAGGTGACGCGCTCGGGAGTCTCGGTCCGGTTGCGGAAGGCCTGTTCATCTGGATTTTTGGACTCGGCACGATCGTCGGTGTGACGATCTGGATCGCCGCCCGTCCCAACTAGCTCCTCTTAACCTGCTGCAATCGAAGGGAAATCAATGGCTCAGCACGACGGCGACACTTCCGCCGCTGCCGGCACGGAGTTGGTGAAGAACTCCACACCGGAAGCTTCAGCCGGTATTGCGGTAGTCGACTCCGCACCCTTCGAAAACCCTGGGCTGCCACCGCACCGCGAACGCGCCACCGACCTGAACCCTCACAAAGAGCGTCAGGCCGAACGTCGTGTCGGAGGCTTCTTCCTCTTCTCCATTGCGGCGAGCGTGTTCGCCATCGTCGCGTACATCATTTTCCCCATTGTTCCCGGCAACCCGAGCAGCACCCGTTTGAACAACATGATGCTCGGCATCGGCATTTCGCTTGCCCTACTGTCGATTGGCCTAGGTGCCATCTACTGGGCGAAGAACCTGATGGCCGGCGGCGAGTGGGTCGAGCCACGCCATCCGACCCGCGGTAAGGAATCCACGCGAGCCGCAGCGGTCGAAGTATTCAAGCTCGGAAACGAAGAGTCCGGCTTTGGGCGCCGTTCGCTCATTCGCCGCAGTCTGATCGGCGCGTTGGTTGTTTCACCACTGCCTGCCGTCGTCATGTTCCGCGACCTGGCACCGGCCGCTGACCCGGTACCACTGTTGAAAGAGACGCTGTGGGCCAAAGACGTTCGCCTCACCCGCGACCCGTCCGGAGTACCGATCAAGGCATCCGACGTCACACTCGGGTCCGTATTCCATGTGATTCCGGAGAATCTGCTGGACTCCCCGCACAAATTGGAAGACAAGGCGAAGGCAGCAGTCCTGCTGATGCGCCTCAAGCCGGAAGACTTGAACGTCTCCCCCGGCCGCGAAGACTGGAACTACCAGGGAATCGTTGCCTACTCCAAAATTTGCACCCACGTTGGTTGCCCCGTCGCGCTCTACGAACAGCAGACACACCACCTGTTGTGCCCGTGCCATCAGTCGCAGTTCGACATCAAGCACTAAGCAAAAGTCATTTTCGGGCCGGCAAAGCGCCCGCTTCCCCAACTACCCATCACCGTGGATGCAGAAGGCTATCTTGTCGCGCGTAGCGGCTTCCACGAACCTGTCGGCCCGAGCTTCTGGGAGCGTTCATGACCACGGCACCAGCGACAACCGAGGCTCCCGC
>JBDSZO010000082.1:0-3280 GCA_039925105.1 Terrimesophilobacter sp.
CTCACTGAGGTCCTCGAATCGCTGGAGCCGGTCATTGCCCAGCACCCGGAATATGTAGGGGCCGGAATCCTTCGACGGCTGGTCGAACCGGAGCGCCAGCTCCTGTTCCGTGTGCCGTGGGTCGATGATGCTGGCATTGTTCAGGTCAATCGGGGCTTTAGGATGCAGTTCAACTCTGCACTGGGGCCTTACAAGGGCGGACTTCGCTTTCACCCGAGCGTCAACGCAAGCATCATGAAGTTTCTCGGCTTCGAGCAGACGTTCAAGAATGCGCTGACCGGGCAGGGCGTCGGTGGAGGCAAGGGCGGAAGCGATTTTGATCCGCGCGGCAAGTCAGACGCTGAGGTGATGCGCTTCTGTCAATCCTTCATGACCGAGCTGTTTCGGCACGTTGGCGAGTACACGGATGTCCCAGCTGGCGATATCGGTGTCGGCACCCGTGAGATCGGCTACCTTTTCGGCCAGTACCGCAGGCTCACCAACCGTCATGAGTCAGGTGTGCTCACCGGCAAGGGTCTCGGTTGGGGCGGTGCGCAGGTGCGCACGGAGGCAACCGGGTACGGGGCGGTGTACTTCCTGGAGAACATGCTGGCGGTTCGCGGTGAGAGTGTCGATGGGCGCACCGCGATCGTGTCGGGATCGGGCAACGTAGCGATCTACGCGATCGAGAAGCTGCTGCAGTTGGGGGCGAAGCCGATCACGGCATCCGATTCTTCCGGCTATGTCGTTGATGAGGCAGGCATTGACCTTGACCTGCTGAAGGAGATCAAGGAGCGTGGGCGCCAGCGCATCTCCGCGTACGTCGATCATCGCCCGCGGGCCAGGTTTGTCGATTCCGGTCGGGTTTGGGAGGTGCCGGGTGAGCTGGCGATTCCGTCCGCGACCCAGAACGAGTTGGGATTTGATGACGCGGCGGCGCTGATCCGCGGCGGTGTTGTTGCCGTTGCGGAGGGCGCGAACATGCCGTCAACGCCGGATGCGGTCGACCTGTTCCAGAAATCCAGTGTGCTGTTTGCTCCCGGCAAGGCGGCGAATGCTGGAGGTGTGGCAACCTCCGCGCTGGAGATGACCCAGAATGCGTCGCGTGAGCGCTGGAGTTTCGAAGAAAGCGAGGCACGGCTGCGCGCGATCATGTCCGAGATCCACAACGTTGCGTTTCAGGCTGCCGAACGTTACGGCAGCCCCGGCGACTATGTGCTCGGTGCCAACTCGGCCGGGTTCGAACTCGTCGCGGACGCGATGCTCGCGCAGGGAATCATCTAGATCCGGTCAATCGTCTGCGGCATCCTCAGCAGCCCACTTGCGAGCGCGCTCCGCAACGATTTCGTTCGCACATGCCGCTTCCTCGCGTGTTGCGAACGGGCCCAGCCGATCCAGGAACAGAGACTGCGGCCCCTCCTCGACTTCCTGCGTTTTTGTGTTGAACCACCACTCGGTCATCGGACCCTCCTTCGCAGCCTAAAATTGATCCTATGCCCAGGGATTCCGTCGGACACCTCACCCGCGGACGACTCTCACCACTTCGTCAGGTGCCTGCTCACATCCCGCGACCTGAATACGTCGGCAAGCCAGCGCCAACACCGTTCACCGGATCGGATATTTACACACCACAGGAGATCGCCCGGATTCGCGAATCGGGTCGGATCGCCGCGGAAGCCGTAAGCGCGGTAGGCGCCGCAATCCAACCGGGTGTTACCACGGACGAGCTCGACCGCATCGGCCACGAGTTTCTGATCGCCAACAACGCGTACCCGTCAACGCTCGGCTACCGAGGCTATCCGAAGTCCTTGTGCTCCTCCGTCAACGAAGTGATCTGTCACGGCATCCCCGACAACACCGTTCTCGTCGGCGGCGATATCGTCAACATCGACATCACCGCATACACGAACGGGATGCACGGCGACACCAACAAAACCTTCATCGTCGGCACCGCCTCCGCAGAAGTCACCGATCTGGTTACCCACACCGAGGAAGCACTGGCACGCGGCATCAAGGCCGCAGCGGTTGGGCGACAAGTCAACGTGATTGGCCGGGCTATCGAGTCGTATGCGAAACGTTTTGGCTACGGCGTCGTGCGCGACTACACCGGACACGGCGTCGGCGCAGCATTCCATTCCGGCCTTGTCATCCCACATTTCGACACAACAGAGTTCACTACGCTGATCGAGGACGGCATGGTGTTTACCATCGAGCCAATGCTCACCCTCGGCACTGAGGAGTGGGATGTCTGGGACGACGACTGGACCGTCACCACAAAAGACAAAAGCATGACCGCACAATTCGAGCACACCATCGTTGTCACAAGCGCCGGCACCGAAGTGCTCACGCAACCCCGGAAGGCACCACAATGAGCGACACCGCAGTCGGAATCGACATCGGCGGAACCGGAATCAAAGGCGCCATTGTCGACGTGGTCAGCGGCGAACTGTTGACCGACCGGATGAAGCTTGCAACACCGAAAGGCGGGAAACCAGAAGACAACCTCGACACGGTGCTTGAGCTATTCGACAAACTCGAGGACGTCGCCGAGGACGCCCCGATCGGAGTCTGTTTCCCCGCAATCATCCTGAACGGCCACACCATGTCTGCCGCAAACATTTCCAAAGACTGGGTTGGCCTGTACGCGGAGGAAATGTTCGAGAAGAAGCTTGGTCGTAACATAACCTTCGTCAACGACGCAGACGCTGCAGGTGTTGCCGAATCCCGCTACGGGGCAGCGAAAGGCGCGATGGGACTCACCATCCTCACCACGCTCGGCACCGGTATCGGTAGCGCCATGATCTACGACGGGGTGCTCATCCCAAACACCGAATTCGGCCACCTGCAACTTGACGGAAAGGATGCCGAAAAGTCGGCATCGGTGTCGGCAAAAGAACGCGACGATCTCAGTTGGAAAGACTGGAGCAAACGACTCCAGCGCTACTACAGCCACCTCGAGTTCATCTTCTCCCCCGACCTGTTCCTGGTCGGCGGCGGGATATCGAAAAGTTATGAAGAGTTCCTGCCGCGCCTAGAGCTGCGAACAAAGATCATTCCGGCGATCCTTCGCAACAACGCCGGCATCATCGGGTGCGCGTCACTGGCGGCCGCTGCCAAACCCTGAGAACGGTGAATGGGCCGGCCGATACGCCGGGTTCTGTTCCAGTGCGTTAACACCTTCGACGGCCATCTATCTCGGGACTACGTTGCCGCAGCCCTCTTGCGGCCCACCCGGGAACTCGGCGGGCAGCCTCAAGCGTTCCCTGTCTGACCTTGCTCCGGACGAGGTTTACCCAGCCAG
>JBDSZO010000083.1:0-6706 GCA_039925105.1 Terrimesophilobacter sp.
GGTCTCATCGAATTCGCGGCCGATCGTGTGCGGGTCGCCGTCGAGGCTGACGGTCGGAACCTGCAGTTGTGCGGTCATGTCGTGTCCTTCGTGGCGTGCGGAGATCATCCCCAGCCTATGCAGTGGAGAGCCTCGCGCGGGCTCCGTCGTGGCGAATGTGGGTTGAGCGGACGAGCGTGCCCGCCGAGGCACCCACGCTCGTCAGCTTGACCAACATTCGGTGCGTGCTTAGGGCGGAGGGCAAGCGGACGTTGACATTCGATGTCGCCTTTATGGGGCGAGTGGCGTGAGTCGATCCCGTACTCCCAGCTGGGAAGCTGGTGTTCTACCATTGAACTACGCTCGCGCGAAGGGACGACCTTCATTGATACGTGATACTCGGCATCCTTGCCAACGTTGACAAAGGAGTCAGGTGAGCGAGTCGTAGACGCTGCGCCGGTGTCCGATGGTGAGCACCAGAACGAGCAACAAACCATCGTTCACCGTGTAAACGATGCGATAGTCGCCAATCCGCACCCGCAGATACCCAGGATGGCCTGTCAACGCCGTGACCGCCGCCGGTCGGGGGTGATCACGAAGCAAGGCAAGCGCCTTCACCACACGATCCTGCACTGGACGGTCGAGTCTGCGGAGCTCCTTCGCCGCCTTCTTGCTGAGTTGAACGTTGAACCGGTCAACCAAGACTGATGCCGAGCTCTCGCGCCACATCCTCGAGCGAGACGGTCGTCTCACCGTTCGCGATCGCTTCCTCGGCTTCCGCAGCAGCGACTGCATCTTCCGCATCCTCAAGCGCCTTCAGCGCACGGCGACTCAGCTCGACATCCAAGAGCGTGACAGTCTCTCGCCCATGCTCAGTGATCGTTATCGGGCCGCGCCGGGCAGCATCGAGAGTCTCAGCCCACCGCTGTCTGGCCTGAGTCGCAGGAATCAAAGTCATAGCTAAATTGTACAAGTTAGCGGTTTCAAGATGCAAGCCCCCAAAGCCTTGAGCGCGGCAGGTGGGACAGTTATTGTCGTTTCTCAAGCAAGACTGGACTTTCGCGTCTAGTTGAGACCATGTAAATGCTGGACCCCTTAGACATTGAACTTTGGCATATTCTCAACCGACCTCAGACTGCCTTGTTTCACTCAACGGCTGAGCACGCGGAGGTTGTGTCGCAGGGGGATGTTGGGTGCGGTGGAGTCCGTGGGCGTTTTAAGTAGAGGTAACCTGACCGTTGTGACCGACATTCTCAACCTGGGCGATGATGCTGTCGACATCTACGTCGATGTGATCTCTGCGGTCGCGGGATCACTTTCGACAAGCAATACCAAATTGGCTGCCGAACAGTTGCAGCCCATTGCAGGAGAACTCTGGCAGGGCCACCTTTCGCTTTTCGGGGCCGCCGGCCCCGGCTGCGAAAGCGGGATGCGGCGCAACGTCTCTGATCGAACACGGGCAAAGGTGTTCCGCCGTGACGGGTTCCGCTGTGCCTATTGCGGTAAACGCGCGGTTCCTCGCTGCATTCTCGTGGCCATCAGCGATGTATTCCCGAATGAATTTGCTTACCATCCGAACTATGCCCGGGGACGAATTCATCCCGCATTCTGGGCACTGGCCCCGAAGCAGACCACGTGCTGGCGCATAGCAAGGGTGGGCCAAGCCTTCTGGACAACCTCGCAACGTTACACACGGTCTGCAACGCGAGAAAGGCCGACTCCGCCGTGGAGGAACTCCCCACGCTCGAGTTCACCTGTGAAGCCAGTGATTGGGACGGGCTTCTCGCGAGTTACGTTGGAATTGTCGCGGCAGGAAACTTACACGGGTACTGTCATTCGTCAGCTAACTATCACCCAGCATGGTTCAGGAACTTCGATCTGCCCTCCTCCACGCCGTGACCCGCCATGCAGAACGCATCCGACCGAGGGGCGGGCGACGCTCATCCGGATCACCCGTGCCGGGCGCGAGATCGCGGATGCGGCGACGGCAGCCATCAACCGCGACTTCTTCAACGATGTCGGGCTTGCCGCGGATGGTCAGGCGGGGGTGGTTGAGATTCAGGCGCGACCTACTTGACGGGTCACCGGTGGTAGAGACCGTCATTGTCGGTGGGCAACTAACGGGGAAATAACTGCTGGGTCATTAATTGCAACGACCATGGGATGTTGCCCGACAATTCTTTCGACCGGTCGACAAATCCCACGCAAGCGGACTGTATGTTGCCCGCAGAGACCTCTGCACGGGTACGGATTTCGGCAAGATTCACCGCAATTTTACGACGGGGCTTGCGCTACAGGGTTATTTCGGACTATAAACTAATATCCGAACTAAAGGACAAAGATGGCGAAGAAGGCATCCGTACGAGACGTGCGGCGCACCAACCGTGCGCTGCTCGTGCGCCACCTGCTGCTCGGGGGGGAAACCTCGCGCAGCGCAGTCGGTTTCGACACCGGGCTGTCACCGGCAACCGTCACCAGCGTCATGGCCGAACTGCTCAACGAGCAGACAGTGCGCGAGGAGGGGTTCCTCGACTCCGTCGGTGGCCGCAGGCGCGTCATCGTTGGCCTGAACCCCGACGCTGCGATCTTGTTCGGCGCGGACGTCGGCGAGACCCAGGTCACCACCGCCGCATTCGACCTCACACTCAACCGACTGGGTTCGCGCACCACACCATTCGCGGACCGCCGCATCGAACCAGAGCAGGTCGTTGCACTGCTGATTGAACACGTGGATGCGTTGCTCTCTGAGCTGGAAATCAATCGTTCGAAGGTGCTAGGTCTGGGGCTCGGTGTGCCCGGGATCGTCGAAAACCCCGCGACTGAGGCACGCAAACTCCGCGAGTCGATAGTGCACGCAGAAGTGCTGGGTTGGAAGGCGGTCAGCTTTTCCAATCTCTCCACCACGCTCGGCTTTCCCGTCTACATCGACAACGGCGCGAAGACCACCACCCAGGCCGAATCTTGGTACGGCTCGGCCAAGGGGATCGACCACGCAATAGTCGTGCTCATCGGTGACGGTGCAGGTGCTGGCATCATCACGAACGGTCGTCTCTACCGCGGCTCTAGCAGCAGCGCAGGAGAGTGGGGGCATACCAAGATCAGTCTCGATGGCGTTCGATGCCGTTGCGGTTCGTATGGATGCGTCGAGACATTCGTTGGGGCATCCGCCGTTCTGGAACGTTGGCGCGGCCGAGAAGATACATGGACCGGTCGCGAGACCGAGGGGATCGCTGCGCTGCTAGAGGCTTTTGAGGATGGCCACCCTCAGGCCGAGGACGCAGTCCGCAGCGTCATTAATCACCTTGGGCTGGCGCTATCCAATCTTGTGAATCTCTACAACCCGCAGAAGATCATCGTCGGTGGATGGTTCGGCGACCAGATTGCCGAACGATTTTTGGAGGAAATCGGCGCGGCGATGCGTCGGTTCTCCCTTGAGCAACCCGGAAGTGAGGCCGTGTTGGAGCGGTCCAGACTCGGAAATGATGCCGTCGCCCTCGGCGCGGCAACTCTTCCCCTGGACCGTTTCATCGAAATGGGTTGGCCCCAATGAACGCTTGGATTCCCCAAGCACCAATGAAAGGAAAGTCGCAATGAAGAGTTTGAAGCTGGCACTTGCCGGCGTGGGCCTCCTCGCCCTCGCGTTGACTGGCTGTACCCCAACATCTCCTGCGCAAAATGACGCTGGTGACAAAATTGTTATCGCCTTCCTAATGCCATGCTCGACGTGCGCAGACCGTTTCGAGAGCAAGGACAAGCCTTTCTTCGAGGAGGCGGTCAAGGCCATCGATCCGAACATCACCGTTATCGCGAATAACGCACAGGGTGATGCTGCAACTCAGCTCCAGCAGGCTGAAGCCGCCCTCACCAATGGTGCGAAGGTGCTTGTCGTGAGCCCGTTCACGGCCGAGGCTGGCGCTTCGATCGTCGCCAAGGCAGATGCCGCCGGCGCTTCGGTTGTTGCCTACGATGGGTCCATCGAGGGCGCAATCCCCGCCGCCTACGTCTCGTTCCAGAACAAGTCGGTTGGTGAGATGCAGGGACAATACCTTCTCGACAACCTCCCCAAGGGCTCGACCGTCGCCATGATCAACGGCGACATCACCTCGGGCCCTGGGCGCGAGTTCAAGGAGGGGGCGCACAGCGTGCTTGATCCCGCTTTCGCAAGTGGACAGCTAGTACTGGGCTATGAATCTGACACGGCTGGCTTCGACCCGGCAACCGGCCAGCGCTCAATGGAACAGGCGCTCACCCAGCTCGGCGACAACGTTCAGGGCGTGATCGCGCCAAACGATGGCCTGGCCAATGCGGTGATCACTGCGCTTACCGCGCGCGGGCTGAACGGGAAGGTGCTCGTCACGGGACAGGATGCTACGGATGCCGGGCTCACCAACATCATTCTCGGCAACCAGTCGATGACGGTCTACAAGTCAATCCGGGACGAGGCCAAGGCGGCGGCTGAAATCGCTGTCGCGCTCGCAAAGGGAGACACCGCGAAGGTGAAGAGCCTTGCGACCAGTACCGTCAACAACGGGACGGGAGATATCCCATCCGTTCTACTGGATGGCGTGTCAGTGACTATAAAGAACATCGCCGACACGGTGATCAAGGATGGGTTCACCACTAAGGCAAAGATCTGCGTCGGTGCGGCGGAAGCGCTGTGCCCGCTGTAAACCCTGCGGCCGATGGCCTGACCTTTGAGTCCGGCCATCGGCCCACCCTCGAACTGCTAAAGGTCAGCAAGCGTTACGGCCAGGTTGCTGCACTCACTGATGTGGACTTCTCGGTCTCTGCTGGCGAAATCGTTGCCCTGGTTGGCGACAATGGCGCGGGTAAGTCCACGTTGGTCAAGGCGATAGCTGGAACACACCGCATTGATGGCGGTCAGATTCTTATCGATGGCAGCGTGGTCAGCATCGGCTCACCGTCGGATGCCGCAGCTCTTGGCATCGAGACCGTTTACCAGGACCTTGCTCTCTGCGACAACCTCGATGTGACGGCCAACCTGTTCCTCGGCCGCGAGCGTCGGCGCGCGAAGTCGGTCTTGCTGGACAAGGAGGGTATGGAGCGTCAAGCCGCGGCAATAATCAGTGACCTCGCCGCTCACTTGCCAAGCCTCAACAAGCCGGTATCAGCGCTCTCCGGCGGCCAGCGCCAGGCGATCGCGGTCAGCCGCGCAGCGCTGTGGGGTTCGCGTGTCGTGCTTCTGGACGAGCCCACCGCCGCGCTTGGTGTCGCGCAGACCGCAACGGTCTACGACCTGGTGCGACGCCTCCGTGATCGCGGGCTCGCCGTCGTGATCATTTCGCACAATATGGCCGACGTGTTCGCAGTCGCCGACCGGATCACCGTGCTGCGGCTCGGTCGCAACGCGGGCGAGTTTCACCCAGCCACGACAATGCCCGACACCGTCGTTGCCGCGATTACGGGCAGTGACGTGCTCGGGGGTGCAGCATGAACCGCCTCCGCGCGCTGTTGCCCACGGGCCGCAACGCGAGCGTCTATACCGTGGTCGTTGGGTTGGCCATCGTTTGGTTTGTGTTCCAAATTCTCAACGACAACTACCTCTCAGCCCGCAACCTGTCTAACCTGATCCTCCAGATCGCGGTGCTTGGCACGCTCGCCATAGGCATGGTGATGGTGCTCGTGCTGGGGGAGATCGACCTCTCCGTGGGCGCCATCGCGGGAGTAAGCGCGGCTACGCTCGCACTCCTGATCACACAGCAAGGTGCGCCAGCCTGGGTCGCGATCCTTGTGGCCCTAACGGTCGGAGCCGCCATCGGACTGCTGCACGGCACAATAATCACCACCTTCGGCATCCCGTCGTTCATCCTCACGCTCGCGGGACTGCTGGTGTGGCAAGGCGTGCAGCTGGCACTTGTCGGCGACGGCGGACAGATCCCCATCCGCGACGAATTCGTGCGTTCGATTGCCTCGACCTACGTGGCACCCGCGTTCGGTTGGGTGCTCGCCACCCTCGTCCTGCTCGGAGTCGCCGGCGCCCGTCTCGTTGCCCGTCGCCGGCGCATTCGCAACGGGCTCGAGGTCGGTCCCGTGCCCGGCGAGATCGTGACCATCGCCGCGATCGGTGTCTTCGTTGCGGTGGTGACCTGGTTGCTGAACTCCTACTTCGGTATCCCGTGGGTATTCGTGCTGGTTCTCGCCCTCATGCTCGGCTGCACGATCCTGCTCGAGGGCACAGCCTTCGGAAGGCACATGTACGCAATCGGTGGCAATCGCGAGGCCGCCCGCCGCGCTGGTATCCGGGTGAAGGGTACAACCGTCGCCGTATTTGTGATCATCTCTTCCATCGCGGCATTGGCGGGCATTATCGAGGCCTCTCGACAGTTCTCTGCATCCAACGCGCTCGGTGGTGGCACGCTCCAGCTGAACGCGATAGCGGCAGCCGTCATTGGCGGGACGAGCTTGTTCGGTGGGCGCGGTCGGATCTTTCACGGTCTTGTCGGTGCTCTCGTCGTCGGCAGCGTGCAGAACGGCCTGGACCTTCTAGGGCAGCCAGCGGCGATCAAAAACATCGCAACTGGCGTGATCCTTGTGGTCGCCGTCGTGGTTGATGCGTTGGGCCGCCGTCGTCGAATAGCAAGGGGATCGACCGACTAACCCACTGCCACCGCCTTCAACCACCTATTCACGAACTTCGTCAGGAGCACCATGTCATCAATCAGATTTCCGGAGGCTTTTCTCTGGGGCGCGGCGACCGCCGCCTACC
>JBDSZO010000084.1:0-2896 GCA_039925105.1 Terrimesophilobacter sp.
GCGCAGGACGTTGCAGAGTTCATCGAATATTACGGCGACAACCGCGCGAGTGTCGAACACGAAATCGACGGCATCGTCATCAAGGTCGACGAACTGGCGCTGCACGATGAACTCGGTGCCACCAGTCGTGCACCGCGCTGGGCCATTGCCTTCAAGTACCCACCAGAGCAGGTCAACACCAAGCTTCTTGACATCGTCGTCAGTGTCGGTCGCACCGGCCGTGCCACGCCGTACGCCGTGATGGAACCGGTTCGCGTTGCCGGTTCGACAGTTAGACAGGCGACGTTGCACAACCAGGATGTCGTCAAGGCTAAGGGTGTGCTGATCGGGGACACCGTCGTGCTGCGTAAGGCCGGCGACGTGATCCCGGAAGTTCTCGGGCCCGTCGTAGAGAAACGCAATGGCTCAGAACGCGCATTCGTCATGCCAGCCCGCTGCCCAGAGTGCGGCACACCGCTAGCGCCCGCGAAGCCCGGCGACGTAGACCTGCGCTGCCCCAACTCCAGGAGCTGCCCCGCACAAGTTCGCGGCAGGGTCGAACACCTTGGGAGTCGCGGCGCGCTCGACATTGAGGGGCTGGGCGAAGTCAGCGCCGCAGCCATCACCCAACCGCTCGTGCCATCAACGCCCCCGCTCGTGACAGAAGCCGGACTGTTTGGGCTCACACTTGAGGACCTGTTCCCGATCCGAGTGCAGGTGCGGGACAACGAGACTGGCCTGTTGAAACTTGACGACGACGGAACTGCACGGGAACTGACGCCGTTCAGTCGCCAAAGGAAGACAACGGGGAAGAACCCCGATCCGCCGTTCGACCCCACATCACCAGCATTTGATGGCACTGCGGACGCGGTGCCCTCCAAGTCCGCACGAGAACTCATCGACAACATCAAGGCTGCGAAGACGAAGCCGTTGTGGCGCATTCTGGTCGCACTCAACATTCGCCATGTTGGTCCCGTTGCTGCACGCGCACTCGCCGACTGGTTCGGTTCCCTCGACGCGATCCACATCGCAACCCGTGACGAACTCGCCGCGGTCGATGGAGTTGGCGGAATCATCGCGGATGCCGTGATCGACTGGTTCACGCTCGACTGGCATCGTGACATCATCGAGAGCTGGACGCGTGCGGGCGTACAGTTCGCCACACCAGGCCATTCCGGACTGGCCCATGGTGCTGTCGGCGGGGTTTTGGCTGGATTGACGGTCGTCGCAACCGGAAGTCTTGAGGGTTTCACCCGCGAAGGGGCAACCGAAGCGATAGTCGCTGCAGGCGGAAAAGCTGCCTCAAGTGTGTCGAAAAAGACTGACTTTGTTGCCGCCGGCCCGGGAGCCGGTTCAAAACTGGCCAAAGCCGAGGAGCTGGGAATTCCCGTCCTGTCCGCAGAACAATTTGCCCTTCTGGTAAGCGAAGGGCCCGCCGGCCTGACGGTTTAGATAAATTTCAACTGACTGTCCCTCGGATTTTCTGGATTCGTTCGCTTTCTACCCCTATTATGGGGTGGAAAGATTAGTGCATTTCGTGCGGGGGATTCCCGGGCCCGCGAACGGTAACGATTGGACGTGCCGGATTGCTGCTGGAACTCACAGCATTGGCGTTTTCCGTGGCCCTCACCGGGGGCAGCGGCGCCGTCGGCGCGCAACAAATGAGTGTTGAGCTTCCCAGCCATGTGCGCCAGATTGACATTGCGCCAATAACCGTACCGGCAGCCGGTTATACCGGGTCATCGCAGTTGACACCCGTCGACATCTCGCTCTTGCCGAAACTGAATGGCCAGGCGCTGTTAGACCAGTTCGCGCTACTTCCTCCGGCGTCGCTTTCCCAGTTTGTCAAAGACCACCCAGAAACCGTCAGCAGTCTGCTTTCAGCACCGCCCGCCGCCCACGAGGTCGCCGGATGGTGGACGAGCATTAGCCCCAAGGTACGAAGCACCTTCGTCACCCAAACACCGCAACTCATCGGCAACCTCGACGGCGTGCCATACGCAACACGCGACCTCGCCAACCGGGACTACCTGTCTGGCGCGATCTCGTCGCTGCGCAGCCAACTTGCCTCCGGCGTTGGACGCGGGATGAATGTGGAAGTCACCAACCACCTGCACATGCTGACTGAGATCAGGCAATCGCTGAATTCGAGGCCGGGCGACCCCTCAAGAACCCTCGTGACTCTCGACACCTCCGGGTCCGGGCGTGCCGCCATCGTTGTTGGAAACCTCGAAAGCGCCGACTACGTCAGTTTCCTGATTCCCGGCATGTTCTTCACCATCGACGGTCAGGTCGACTACTGGGCAAACACGGCGACGACCCTGTTCCATGACCAGTCATCGTGGCTGAAACGCCTTGGCGACCAATCGCGCACCGTCGCAACTGTTGCCTGGATCGGATATCAGACTCCGCACCTGCTCAACGTCGGGTCGCTTGCTCTCGCCGATGCTGGCGCCACCTACCTAACAAACGCGCTGGAAGGGCTCAACACTCTGCGGGACAACAACGAACCGTACGTATCGGTGATGGCGCACTCCTACGGGTCGACTGCCGCGATGATCGCCCTCCAACAGGGCGCTGTACAAATCGACGCGCTTGCCGTTGTCGGCTCACCCGGCAGCGAAGCGCAATCAGTATCTGCACTGTCAGTGCGTGGCGGGAACGTCTACGTCGGCGAAGCCGGTTGGGATCCGGTCGTCAACAGCGCATTCTTCGGCAGCGACCCCGGTGCGCCAGCCTACGGGGCCTACCGCATGGGTGTGAGCGGCGGCGTCGACGCGATCACCGATACCCGGTTGAGCGCATCGTATGGGCACAACGAGTATTTCAGTGCCGGCAGCGAATCCATGCGGAACATGGCGCTCATCGGAATCGGTGAAGGCCAAATGGTGATGAATGATTCCGGCGTGACGATCGC
>JBDSZO010000085.1:0-2822 GCA_039925105.1 Terrimesophilobacter sp.
GACATCCCCGTGCCCGCCGATGTACTTGGTTGCGCTGTGCAGCGACAGGGTCGCGCCGAGCTCGATCGGGCGTTGCAGCACCGGTGTCGAGAACGTGTTGTCGACCAGCACCGGGATGTCGCCGGCCGCCTCAACGACCCGGGCTATGTCCACAAGCTCGAGGGTCGGGTTGGCAGGCGTCTCGATGATGATCAGGCCGGTGTCGGCCTGAATGGCGCCAGCAATCTCGTTCTCGGCGTGCGCCCAGGTGACAGTCGTGCCGACCAGCCCGTTATCGAGCACGTGATCGGTTCCGCCGTAGAGCGGACGCAGGCCGACCATGTGTGGTTTGCCGCCAGATACCGACGCGATCAGGCACGCGGTGAGTGCCGCCATCCCGGTTGCAAACGCGACGGCGGTCTCCGAGCTCTCGAGGCCGGCAAGGCTCTCTTCAAAGCGGGCAACACCGGGTTGCCACAGGCGCTGGTAGACGGCGGATTGGCCGGACAGCAGAGTGCCGCCCGTCGCGAGATGCTCGTAGGAATCTCCGCCCAGCTCCACATTGGGGAGCGGGTTGGTTGTCGAAAAGTCGATGGTGGGAACGTGCGAGCCGGTCTGTTCCAGCCCATCCATTCCTCCGTGAACTGCGCGCGTTTCAATCCGGGATGTTGATGGCTCCATGCACTGACCAAAACAGAACCGCCAGCATTGTGCAAGCCTCATTCACGAAGTCAGTGGTCGAGAGCCGTTCTGCAGAAGATTCTGCGAGAATGAGGGGGGATTCGCGGTGGATTCGAAGATTCCTGAAAGGTGCTTTATGGACCAGATTGACCGCGCGCTCCTGCGCGCGCTCTCCGCCAACGCGCGGATGTCCGGTGCCGCGCTCGCGAGTGCGATTGGTGTCGCAGAGTCCACCGTGTCGCTGCGCATCAAACGCCTACACGCCGACGGATTTCTGCGCGGCTACCACGCAGACATCGACCTTGGCGCTTTGGGTATGACCGTGCAGGCGCTCATTTCGATCAGGCTCGTGTCAATCACTCGCGAAGATGTCGACAGTTTTCGCCGAGAGGCACCAAACTGGCGGGGCGTGCTCGGGCTGTTCCAGATGGCAGGTGTCGACGATTTTCTTCTGCACGTTGCGGCGCGAGACTCATCGGAGCTTCGCGACTTCGTGCTCGAATACCTGGCCGAGCATCCCGCGGTCGCCCACACCGAGACGAACCTCATCTTCGATCACGCTGACGGGCGCGGGCTGGAGCAACTGCTCCACTGAGGATCGCTGGCCGAGTGCCGGGCAACGCTTGGTGTATCGAGACCATGCTCGAGACCCGTTTCGAGCCCGATAGCTAGACTTTGTCGCGCCAGTTGGCCTCATCGACGACGGCAATCGGAAGGGTGAACGCACCACTGGTTGGAGCAATCATGGTCGCCTCATCGCGGCGGTGCCGCAGAATGGTGTGAATGTAGGAGCCCACAGCTTCGGCAAGCGGAACATCCCGGCCCTGATCCTGCGACAGGAACCACCGGTGCTCCAGCATCTGGTGGAACACTTCCGCCGGTTCCAACTTGCCCCGAAGTTCCCGCGGAATAGACCGGATGACCGGTTCGAACACCTGGGCGAGCCACTCGTGGGCGACCATCTCTTCGTCCGCGTCGTCCGGGTGGAAGGTGGCAGAGTACGAGTCCAAATCGTTCAGCAGGCGCCTGGCCTGGTTCTCCTGGCTGTCCAGGCCGGTGAGCCGGAGAAGTCGCCGCTGGTGGTGCCCAGCGTCAACAACCTTCGGCTGGATCCTCACTCGTGAGCCAGTGTCATCCGTACTGATGGCCAGCTCCTCAATGTCGAAGCCGAGTTCGTTGAGCCGGTCGACACGTTCGGCAATGTGCCACCGTTCGGAGGACGAAAACGATTCGGAACCGGTCAGCTCAGCCCACAGCGTCCGGTAGGCGGCGATGATGCCTGCGCTCACCTCGATCGGGTCGGTGGCGTCATCGAGTCGCCCACCCGCCTCAAGGTCGAGCAGTTCGCCAGCGATGTTGACGCGAGCGATCTCCAGGTCGTGTTCCCGCTGACCTTCGGACAGGGTGGAATGCAGCTGACCGGTTTCCGCATCGACGAGGTAAGCAGCGAACGCACCAGCATCCCGTCGAAAAAGGGTGTTGGAGAGTGAAACGTCGCCCCAAAAGAATCCGATGATGTGCAGACGGACCAACAGAACTGCAAGAGCGTCGATGAGTCGCGTTGCCGTGTCGGGCCGAAGCGCCTGAGAGTACAGTGCACGGTACGGCAGTGAAAACTTCAAGTGTCGGGTGACGAGCACCGCATTGAGCGGTTGCCCATTTTCGTCGGTGCGATTGGTGATGACCGCGAGCGGCTCGACGCACGGAATGTCGAGCCGTTGAAGCGTGCGCAACATCTCGTACTCGCGCCTGGCGAACTCCTCGGAAGTCTCTTTGACGGCAATAACGTGCCCGCCAAGGTGTGCGAAGCGCACCAGGTGCCGCGAAATACCTTTCGGGAGAGTCGCGATGGCGTCATCCGGCCACTCCTCAAGCGGCACAGCCCACGGCAGGTCAAGGAGCGCCGGATCCACGAGGACTGAGGTGATGTTGAGCGAACCGCTCACGGTGGCCCCTTCACGTCAGAGAAAAAAGGGCCCGCCGCCCAGGAAGGACGACGAACCCTTCTTCGCGAAACTACTTGGTGGCTTCGATGGCCTGCTTGGACAAGCGAAGGCCGGACTCGGTGTCGAACACGTGGATGTGGTCCGGTTGTGGGGTGATCATCACCTTGTCGCCTGAGCTCGGGTGGTTGCGACCGTCGACGCGCACGACAATGTCGA
>JBDSZO010000086.1:0-10479 GCA_039925105.1 Terrimesophilobacter sp.
CGCTACCTGCACCGGCCGGGGCGCACCATCACCGAGGCCGACAACGTGCTCTTCACCACCATGACGATGAACTCCCAGTCGCTGCACCTGGATGCTGCCTGGTCGGCAACCCAGCCGTTCGGCCAGCGCCTCGTGAACTCGATGCTCACCCTGTCCGTCTTGGTCGGTAGTTCGGTCGCGCAACTCACGGAAGGAACCATCATCGGCAACCTCGGCTTTGACTCTGTCACGTTCCCGCACCCGGTTTTCCACGGTGACACGCTGTATTCGGAAACCGTGGTGACCGAGAAACGTCTATCAAAGTCACGCCCTGGCCAGGGCATCGTGACCCTCGAGCACACCGCAAAAAATCAAGAGGGTGTTGTCGTTGCGACGGCGCTGCGTAGCACTCTTGTCTGGTGTGAGAAGGCTGCACCATGAGTTTCGACTTTGCCCCAGCACTCCTGTTTTGCCCAGCGGATCGCCCCGATCGCTACGACAAGGCGGCGCAGCGTTCTCCCGTCGTCATCCTCGACCTTGAGGATGCCGTGGCCTCGGCGGATAAGCCGGCAGCAAGGGAAGCGCTTGTGACCCACAAGCTTGACCCCGCGACGACGATCGTAAGGGTGAATGCTGCAGGATCCCGTGATTTCGCCGCCGACCTTCAGGCCTTGGAACGCACCGACTACCGCACCATCATGCTCGCAAAGGCATCCTCGACGAGTCAGCTTGGTGCTCTCGACGGTTACGGCATTGTTGCACTGTGCGAAACGGCCGCCGGTGTGCTCGCTGCCGGGAAGATTGCAGCGCACGACTCTGTCATCGCGCTCATGTGGGGTGCTGAAGACCTTGTGGCCTCGCTCGGGGGCACCTCGAGTCGGGATTCTGGTGGACGGTATCGCGACGTCGCACGTCACGCCAGGTCGGCGGTGTTGCTCGCGGCCGCAGCGCATGGCAAAGCCGCAATCGACGCTGTCCACGTGGCCATCGACGATTTCACTGGGCTTGCCGCTGAGGCGCAGGACGCGGCGGCCAGCGGATTTGCTGCCAGCGCGTGCATCCACCCTGCGCAGGTCGCCGTTATTCTCGAAGCTTTTCGGCCGACGGCAAAGGACTTTGCCTGGGCACAGTCGGTGATCGCTGCGGGATCGCGCCAGAAGGGGGTGTTCCGTTTCGAGGGGAACATGATCGACGAACCGGTTCTTCGCCACGCAGCGGGAATCCTCCGAAGGGCAGACTCGAAAACGCAGTAACCTAGTCACGAAATTACCTATCCTGCACAGTATCTATTCTGCACTGTATCTATTCTGCAAGCTAGCTATATAGTTAAGTAATGACTACCGAACTTCCCATCGCCGCACTCAAGGCCGAACTGTTTAAGGCACTCGCACACCCGATTCGAGTGCGCGCCCTCGAACGACTTGTGGTTGAAGAGATCTCTGTGGGTGATCTGGCCGGATTCCTGGACCTTGAGATCACTCAACTGTCGCAACAACTTGCCATTCTTCGCCGCGCGAACGTTGTCACGACCAGGCGGGACGGCAACACCATCTACTATTCGGTGAGAGACCCGAGAATGGCGCGCCTGTTCGAAGTCGCCAAGGACCTTCTCATGGCACAACTCCAGGACTCCCGCACGATTCTCGACTCGCTTGAGCGAGAATTCCCAGCAGACAGCACTGTAGCGCCGCATT
This sequence comes from Terrimesophilobacter sp., assembly GCA_039925105.1. GTDB lineage: Bacteria > Actinomycetota > Actinomycetes > Actinomycetales > Microbacteriaceae > Terrimesophilobacter. Next base: position 1,674 of record JBDSZO010000086.1, read on the forward strand.
CATGAGGCGCCGGATGTCGGCCGGTGGAAGATTCCTTGTCGGCCTGTTGCCCGGTCGCGCCGATCTCATCGCAGCTCGCCGGTCGCCGGGGCGTGACCTGCTCGCGGGCCTCACCGTTGCCGTCGTCGCCCTCCCGTTGGCGCTCGCGTTCGGCGTCGCATCCGGTCTCGGTGCGGAAGCTGGCCTCACGACGGCAGTCATCGCTGGTGCCCTCGCCGCAATATTCGGCGGTAGTAACCTTCAAGTTTCTGGACCGACCGGTGCCATGACGGTCGTGCTCATACCCGTGGTTCACCAGTTCGGGGCTGCGGGCGTCCTTCAAGTAGGAGTCATGGCGGGAGTCATTCTTCTCGCGCTCGCACTCTCCGGCATCGCCAGATATGTTCGCTACCTGCCCACCTCGCTCGTTGAGGGGTTCACTGCGGGCATTGCGGTCGTCATCGCGCTGCAGCAGCTTCCGAACATTCTTGGCGTGAAGCCGGGGCCGCAGGAGAAAGTCTGGGAGATTGCTATCGACGCGATCACAACTTTCGTCCGAACTCCAAACCCGACAGCGTTGATCATCGCGGTAGGTGTTGCCGCGGTCATCGTCCTCGGGTCGCGATGGAAACCGTCGCTTCCCCTCTCCCTCGGCGCTGTCGTTGCTGCAACGGCGATCGCGTACTTCTTCGCACCGAGCCTCGACATCGTGGGAGCACTACCTGCGGGACTCCCGGCCCCGGCGGCAGGATTCTTCGAACCCGCGTCAATGATTGCTCTTCTTCCGTCTGCGGTCGCTGTCGCGGCGCTTGCGGCACTCGAAAGCCTCCTGTGTGCGACGGTTGCCGACGCCATGAGCGTTGGCCAACAACACAATCCCGACCGCGAGCTGTTCGGGCAGGCGATTGCCAATCTGGTCGTGCCCTTCTTCGGAGGGGTGCCCGCGACGGCCGCCATAGCCCGCACGGCCGTCAACGTGAAGGCCGGAGCCCATTCCCGGATAGCCGCCCTGAGCCACTCGGTAGTGCTACTCATGTTCATGCTCGTTGCCGCTCCGTTGGTCGGAATCATCCCACTCGCAGCCCTCGGCGGCGTGCTGTTGGCAACGACAGTTCAAATGGTTCAGGTGGGGGCGATCCGCAGCATCCTGCGTTCCTCGCGCGGCGACGCCGTCGTTCTCATCCTGACCTTCGCTGTGACGGTAATGGTCGATCTGGTCACTGGAGTCATTATCGGCCTCGTTCTCGCGGGAATCGTTGCCCTCCGCGCCGTTGCCAAATCAGCGCAAGTGGCTCGCGTGCCTCTCGATACCTCCGATCACACCGACGAAGAGCAGCGGCTGCTGGATGATCGCATCGTCGCCTTCCGGCTTGACGGTGCGCTCTTCTTCGGTGCCGCGCACCGGTTCCTGCTGGAACTCTCCGAGGTTGCGGATGTCGCAGTGGTCATCCTGAGGATGGGCAGGCTGAGCACGATCGACGCGACGGGCGCCCTTATGCTCGATGACGCGATTGCCCGGCTGGAAAAGCGGGGGATTACGGTTCTGCTCTCAGGCATCCGCCCAGGGCACCGCAAAGTGCTCGACGCGCTGACCTCGGCAACCCGACTAACTCACGCCGGTCTTGTGTTCGCTGAAACGCCTGACGCCATCGAACACGCTCGGGCGCTTGCGCGAACGTAAGCCGCACGCGGTAAATGGTCCGCTGGGGTAGACGACAGGGTCACAATCTGCGCACGCGCGACAACGCTGGTGCGCATCATGAAGCCGAGCACGGCGGGCGTGCAGCCGACCGGCAGGTCGAGTCGGTCGACGTTCAACGCGGTGACGGTGAAAACGTAGCGATGCTCGCCGTCACCCGGAGGTGGTCCTGCTCCTTCGAAACGGTGCGCCCTCGATTCGTTCGCGACAGTGATCGCGCCCTCGGGAAGTAGCCCGAAATCTGGGTTGCCTGCGTCCGCAGGAAGTGCGCTAACGGACGCAGGGATGTTGTACACGGCCCAATGCCAATAGCCGCTCCCGGTCGGTGCATCAGGGTCAAACACGGTCACAACGTAGCTTCGGGTTTCCGGAGGGGCGCCGGACCAGCTCAGGGTGGGGGAGCGGTCCTCGCCGCCAGCCCACGCGGTGCGCGCCCACAACGGCAAGACATCGCCAGCCCGGATTTCCGGGCTCACCAACTGAAATTTTGGCACCACCGGGAGTCGCCAGTTCGGATCATTGACCATCGGTAACCTCCATACTCGGCCGCAGAGAGTGGCCGGCCGTTCTGTCCCGATAGTAAAGCACTGATAACGATCCGCCCCGCCTCGGTGGCAAATGCTTGTCGCTGACTTACCCTCGGAACCAGCTACCGGATTAGGTTCCCGATCAGTGACCGAATCCATAAGCCAAACCGATCGACAAACCCGACTCGCAGAGACGACGAAAGCGGCGAGCTGACGTGACAGACCTAGCCTCACCCGGAATCCACGGCCGCCACGGCCCAGAGGATTCCGCTTGGCGACGCCAGCTTGGTTCGACAGGTCTTCGTGTGTACCCGTTGGCCATCGGCGGGAACGCGTTCGGTTGGACCGCCGCGGATGACGCAGCCGAATCGATCCTCAACGAATATTACGAGGCCGGCGGCAACATCATCGACACCGCTGACTCGTACGCAGCGGGTCGCAGCGAACAAATCATCGGTAACTGGATGCGGACCAAACGGAATCGGCAGGACCTGATCGTCGCCACAAAGATCGGCAAAAGCGCCAATCATCCTGGTCTGTCGTCCAGCGCCATCGGCGAGGCGATCGCCGACAGTTTGCAGCGTCTCCAAACCGACTATCTAGACATCCTGTTCCTTCACGTCGACGACAAAAATATTCCGTTTGAGGAAACGCTGGTTGCAATCGACGAGAGTGTGAGGCGCGGCTGGGTCCGTCACGTTGGCGTTTCTGACCACACCGGGAACCGGCTTATCGAAGCTCGGGTGATCGCTGCGCAATTGGGGCTCACTCCACTGAGTGCCGTCCAGTGCCGCTACAGTCTGACGCACAGGACAGAGTTTGAGGGAACCCTTGCGCGGGTTGCGGCCCAACAACAGCTCGGGGTCATGCCGCGCTTCGCACTCGACGGCGGCTTCCTCGCCGGCAACTACCGAGCGAAGTCAGAAATCAATTTCAACTCGACCGGCAACATTGTTCTTGGCGGTGATGCGCACGAGCACCTCAATCGCCGAGGCCAACGGATTCTGGCGACCCTCGACCGGATTGCCAAAGAACACGAGTGTGCTCCAGCAACAATTGCGATCGCCTGGCTGCTGTGCAAACCTGATGTCGTCGCACCGATCGTCGGGGCGAGCACGGCAGATCAGGTCGGAGCGCTCATCGCAGCAGCAGACATCGTGCTCACCCGTCAACAGGTTGCGGCACTCGATGATGTGTCTGCCTAGACTTCCCAAGCTCGTGCAAAAGGTGTCGAACCAGCAGAAATTTAGGCGACCGCCATGGCCAGCGTGTTGTCGAGAATCTCGTTGACCACACGTTGGAATGCTCCCGCCGCGGCGATGGAGTCACCGGCATAGCTGCCGATCATTGCACCATCTCGTGCCAGCAGGAATTCATCGGCACCCTCGCCAGGCAGCGGATGTCCGAGCTCGGCCAGCAGTCCAGCAATGAATTCTGTGTACCATTCGCGGTGCGCTACCACCTGAAGTCGGACCGGGTGAGAACTTTCCGGATACTCGGCTGCGGCGTTCAAGAACAGGCATCCGCGAAACCCCGGCTGTTGCAAATCGTGGTTGATTGTTGAAACCAGAGAGCTCAAGGTTGCCGCGGCGCTTCCGCAGGACTCAGCGAGCGTTTCGAGGTCTTCCTTGTCGCGCTTGTGTCGGCCTTCGATGTACGCGGCGATCAGGTTGTCCTTGGCACGGTAGTGCTTGTAAAAGGTGGCCTTCGTCACCTCTGACTTGCTGATCAGTCGATCAACTCCGACCTGACGGATGCCCTCGTCATAAAACAGCTCGGTAGCAACGTCAAGAATGCGCTTTTTTGCCCAAGGTGCACGCGGTGACGTTGGAGTGTTCTCAACAATCGTCACCGTGTGCCTCCTTGACCATTCGCTAGGGTTCCTCAACTGCCTTCGGCAGTGTTTTGGTTTGTGGGGAAAGGGGGCCGCCATTCCTGGCGGTCCCTTACCTGATCTCACTCTCTTCGGGTGAAAGTGTCTGGCAACCGAGCTTTCGGGTTAGCTCGGTTGCCAGTGAGTCAGTCAGGATCGGGATTCCCAACTACCTCGGTGAGAAATAACGTAACACAAAATTGGGGACAGACAAGTCTGTTTGTCCACATTTATTTGGACAAAACGTACCCCAATACAGGGGCCAGTATATCGGTGTGGTGTCGTGAGGGGCTCGCCGGTGACCTAGGCTTTGGGGTGATGAACGGTGCAGTGCAGCTTCCCCTCGACCTTGCTGAATTGGCTTTTACGTCGACCGGTGATTGCGTGGTTCGCCGCAGCGTTCTGCCCAGTGGAGTCCGAATCCTCAGCGAACGGGTTCCAGGAGCGCGCAGTGCGACGGTCGGTTTCTGGGTCGCCGTCGGATCTCGCGACGAACTTCCGAAACATTTCGGGTCAACGCACTTTCTCGAGCACCTGCTCTTCAAAGGCACCGCGTCCAGGACCGCGCTGGACATCGCGATCAGCTTTGATGCGGTCGGTGGTGAGCACAACGCGATGACCGCAAAGGAGTACACCTGCTACTACGCGAAAGTGCGAGACCATGACCTCCCCATGGCGGTCAGCGTGCTCGGTGACATGTTCACGTCGTCGCTTCTTGACCGCGACGAGTTCGAGAATGAACGCGGCGTGATCCTCGAGGAACTTGCCATGGCCGACGACGATCCATCGGATGTCGCGAGCGAACGGTTCTTTGAAGCGGTACTCGGTGAGCACCCGCTCGGGCGACCAATTGGCGGGAGCACTGACTCCATCCGCGCCGTCGCGCGCGACGCCGTGTGGGAGCACTACCGGGAAAACTATCGTCCTCAGGACCTGGTCATCACCGTTGCCGGTGCGGTCGATCATGACGGGTTGGTCGCGCACGTCGAGGCCTCCCTGCGGTCGACCGGCTGGGATCTTGAAATCGCCGCCGCACCGGTACCGCGACGCAATGCATCCCAAAACACTATTCAGCGCGGCAGTGCACTCACCGTTGAGCAGCGCCCGTTGGAACAGGTCAACCTGCTGCTCGGCGTTCCCGGAATTACCGCGCTGGACGATCGGCGAAGCTCGATGGCGGTGCTGAATTCAGTTCTCGGCGGCGGGATGTCGTCCAGGCTGTTCCAGGAGATTCGCGAAAAGCGTGGGCTGGCATACTCGGTGTACTCGTTCTCACCGGCCTACTCCGATGCCGGACTGTTCGGCATGTATGCGGGATGCGCGCCGGGCAAAGCGGTTCAGGTGGCCGAACTGTTGGACAAAGAGTTTCGTCACATGGCGGAGTCAGGAATCACCGTGGATGAGCTTGACCGGGCGAAAGGCCAGTTGAGTGGCGCCTCAGCCCTCGCGTTGGAAGACTCGGACACCCGGATGTCCAGACTCGGCCGGTCAGAACTCACCCTGGGCGAATACAACGACCTCGACGAGGCGCTACGGCTCCTCGACCTGGTCACCCGGAAGTCCGTTCAGGATCTCGCCGGAGAACTCACGGCACGTCAACGCAGCATCTCCGTTGTTGGTGCTGTGGAATCGTCAGCGTTTGCCGGACTCGCGGAGGAATCGAGCGCGCCATCCTGACACCGCCATCCTGAGCGTCGGGTTCCGGCCACCACAGTTTCACCACAAGAATTCCTGATGAAAGGACACTGATGTCTCACTTCCTGTATCTCGTGCGCCACGGGGAACAGCAGGATGCCGATCAGGGCATGCCGGACGGGCTGCTCTCAACTCGCGGAAAGCGCCAGGCCCGAGCTATCGCGCGTCGGCTGGCAGACGTCCCTTTCGACGCCGCCTGGCATTCACCCCTGCAGCGGGCAGAAGAGACCGCACGCATCATGACAAGTAACGCCCCGAACCTCAATCCGAAGGCGACAGCGCTGCTGATGGACTGCATACCTTCCGGCCCGACCGACGATATGCCGCACGCGTTCGATTCGTTCTTCGGCGGCGTTACGGCGGAGGAGATCGATGCCGGACAGGCTCAGATGGCTGACGCGGCGAGCGAATGGCTCTCCCCGGCAAGGGTGGAGCGGCACGAGCTTTTGATCACGCACAATTTCGTGATCGCCTGGTTTGTTCGCGAGGTCCTGGGTGCTCCGGCGTGGCGTTGGATGGGACTCAACCAGGCGAACTGCGGCCTGACCATCATCCGGGTTCGCTCGGCGAAGCCGCCGGTGCTCATCGCACACAACGATCTTGGACACCTTCCGGCGGCATTGAGGACTGGACTGCCGGAAGCGCAGCCGTACTAATTCGCGGTTGATAGATTGGCATCATGACGCTCAGGGTCGCCGTGGTTGGCGCAACAGGCAAGCTGGGCCGGCTGGTCGTCCGGCTCATTAACGAGTCCCCCGATTTCGAATTGGCGGCTCGAATCGACTCCTCCGGTGAGCTTTCGGAAATGCTGGATGCCGATGTCGCAGTGGATGTCACTGTTCCCGCGGTGAGTCCCGAAGTGGTCGATTTCGCGATAGCGCACGGGATGAGCATTCTGGTCGGCACGAGCGGATGGACCCGCGACCGGATTGCCGCGCTCGATGCGAAGGTGACAGGCAACCTCGCTGTTGGCGTCATCATTGTCCCCAACTTCTCACTCGGGTCCGTTCTTGCCACGTCGTTCGCGGCCCAAGCAGCCAGGTTTTTCGACTCGGTCGAAATCGTGGAGGCGCACGCCGCCACCAAAATCGATTCGCCGTCCGGTACAGCCGTCCGAACCGCGGAACTGATGTCCCAGGCTCGCGAAGAACGCCCTCCCGTCAATGCCCCTCACACCGACCAGCGCGCCAGAGGGCAGCTGGTCGGCGGGATTCCCGTGCACAGCATCCGCCTGAATGGGGTTGTTGCGAAACAGGAGGTACTGTTCGGCGGAAAGGGCGAGGTGCTCTCGATCGCCCATGAGACCCTGTCGCCGTCTGCCTATGAGGCAGGCATCATGCTCGCCCTTCGCGCACTCAACACTGCGCGGGGAGTAACGGTCGGCCTGGACAAGCTGATGAATCTGGGGAGCGTGGCGCCGGAGTGAACTCGCGAATCTCAGTCGCCGTGATGGCGGCACTGTTGCTGCTGTACCTGGCTCTTGTCGTCCAGCTGGCGTTTCGGCTGATCGCCGTTGACGAAGCTGTCGCCAGGGGGCTTGGCTTCGCCCTTCTGGTGCTGCCGGCAATCGGATTGTGGGCGCTTGCGGCAGAACTGGTGTTCGGCGTACGGAGTGAGCGTCTTGCCCGACGCCTCATTGACGAGAATCGGCTTCCGCTGCAGGATCTCCCTCGTTCGCCGAGCGGGCGCATCAATCGGGCGGCGGCGGATGCCGTGTTCGGCGATTTCGAGGCGGAAACTCGCGCTTCGCCGGATGCCTGGGAGTCCTGGTACCGGCTCGGAATGGCTTACGACGCGTGCGGCGACCGGCGAAGGGCCAGGGGCGCCATTCGCCAAGCGATCGTGCTGGGTCGTTCGGCGTGGTCGCCTCGGCGAGAGCGTTGACGCACGATATTGTGAAGGCCGTGCCTGAAGAATCCGACCCGTCCGAGATCCAATTCCGTTCTGATGTCACTGTCGAGCTTGTTCGCTCGAGTGCGCATGATTCCGATGTGCTGTTTGCGGCGCGCGTGTCAACGCAGGGTGAGCAAACCCTCGAATCCAGCCAGCTCGATGGTGCCGAAACCGAGCAGGATGTTAAGCGAAATCGCGGGCTGATCAACTACCTCATGCGGGATCGCCACGGTTCGCCGTTCGAACACAATTCGATGACCTTCTACGTGCAGGCACCGATTTTTGTGTTCCGGGAGTTCATGCGGCACCGGATCGCCTCCTACAACGAAGAATCCGGTCGCTACCGCGAGCTGAATCCGGTGTTCTATGTGCCCTCTGCGGAGCGCAACCTCGTGCAGTCCGGAAAACCGGGCGCCTATGAATTTCACCCAGGCACCGCGGAGCAGACTGCGCTCGTCGAACAGCAGACCAGGGACGTTTCTCGACACGCGTACGAGGCATACCAGCGGATGCTGGAGGCCGGTGTCGCCCGCGAGGTTGCGCGCATCGTACTGCCGCTGACGATCTACTCGTCGATGTACGTGACGATGAACGCCCGGTCGCTCATGAACTTTCTGTCTCTGCGTACCAAGCGTGAGGGAAGTCACTTCCCGTCGTTTCCGCAGCGGGAGATCGAGATGGCGGCGGAGCAGATGGAGGAGTACTTCGCAACACTGATGCCGCTCACCTATGCCGCTTTCAACGGAAACGGTCGCGTCGCCCCGTAACCCGGTAACCCCTGTACCCTCTGCGTCGCCGCTGGCGCCTGCACCTCGCGATGTACCCGTTGTGCAGGACAAATTATGGTTGACGCCCGTTCAGACCGATGAAGTTTGGTTGAAGCTTCGGATGTCCTGCACAACGGGATTCGGCGGCGCGCCAACGCGACTCCTCTCCCTCAGACGTCCTGCACATCAGGATGTTTGCACAACTTAGGCGCGCGCGCGCGATCCGTGACCCGCAGCGATGAAGCTCAGCGTGTGGCACGAATCGCGGCAGAAATTCAAAGGCTTGGCGGTTTCGCCAAAGCGGCGGAGTTGCTGGCGTCCGGGCATTCTCCGGAAATGATTCGCGCCGCGGTAGTTGCCGGCCACATCCTGC